>DASXDR010000037.1:0-28852 GCA_036490535.1 Tepidisphaeraceae bacterium
CCGATTGAAATTGAACAATGCCCGATGGCGTATCCGACGCGCTGAAAGAATCGGCACATTACGCTGCGTCCAGGCCAGCAATCAATGGTCGAACTTCTGGAAATCAGCTGCCTGATCTACCCGGCAGAAGAACTACACCCCGGATAAGCTTCCGTTTTACTGGCCGCACGAATGCAGCTATTAAACAGGCAGCCAGTGCTCCCGGTTCGGGAAGCACTGTGGTAATGTTATTTCCATTGCTGATGGCAACCCCTAGACCGAACAACGCGTAATCATCCGCATTCACTTTGCCGTCGTAATTGAAATCCCCCTGCTGCCACGTCGTACCAGCTGTTTGCATCATGGCTAAATCGGAATTATTAACCACTCCGTCGCCATTCGCATCGCCAAGCCACGTGTATTTGATAAAAATACTTTTCGCGCCAACTGCGATTCCATCCAAAGTGGATTGGGTATCGATCGAATTGTCATAAAGCGCCAGCGCCGCTCCCGGAACCAGCGCGCTCGATCGGATGCCCGCGCCATCCCATCGACCCTGGTCATATCCATTTTGGATCGATGCCAGCAAGCCTCCGTACGGATCACTTCCCGAATAGTTGATAATCAAATCGCTCTTTCCCAGATCGAAAGTTCCGCCCGCCTGCACGCTCACTGCGGGAAGAATCACCACACCATGCAGAGTTGATGCCAATTGCAGAGTCGCTCCGGAATTAATTGTTACAGAACCACTACCCAATGCATTGACATTGCCAACAGTAATCTTGCCACTAGCGACAATCGTTCCACCGGAATAGGAATTGGATGCTGATAGCGTCAGATTATTCGCGCCTGTTTTGGTCAGCGATGCAGGTCCATATAAACCATCGGTAATCGAGCCAGCAATGGAAATATCGCCTGATGCGCTATTCACCGTGGTGTTCGATTCGAGGGCCAGATTGAGATTGATGCTCTGCAGTGCCGTGCTGTTATTGGTGATATTGCCATACAGATTCACCGCATTTCCGCTGAGGGTGAATGATCCCGCACCCACGGCAAAAACAAAACCGTTGAATTGAGTCTGCGCCGCAAAATCGTTGTTGGAGGTCAGCCGCATGTTGCCGCTAAAGGTCAGCACATTGGATGCAACAACTGTATTTGATCCCCAGTTGGTTGAATTAGACCAATTATTCGTCGTGGCCGAACCGTTCCACGTGCGACTCTGGTATTGATTCAGCGCCGCAACGGCATCTGTAAAATCAAGATTATTCAGATCGGATGATGCTTGATTCAGCACCGCCTGCACCGTGGAATTTCCGTTGTACGCGGTGCGCTCTTCATATAGCTGATAAACCATTTCCAGCTGCGATAATCCATAGCTCACCCCCGTGAATTGCTGCAACTGCATAAGATAAGTAAACCCGGTCTGCACCGTCGGCTCGAACATAGTTCCTTCGCCATAATCGTTCCACGTGGCGAGTTGCAGCATGTTCATATCGCTGGCATACGTGGAGTCCACGCTAAGAACATTCGCCAGCGTCTGGCCATTATTGGATGGAATAACAAATGTCGGCCCGCTCACGCCAGCGGCTTGGTAATAGGCATTGAATCCCGGATACGCCACGCCCATCGCGGAGTTGAGATGCGGCGCCTGCTGCGTGAGGAAATTCTTCAAAACGGATAGATAATCCGAAGTCCCCGAATCCTGATAGACCCACGCAAATTCTCCATTGGCGTAACTCCCGACTTGTTGCGACTGATATTGCAGCGGCAGGATATCCGGCCGCGCGGTAGTGCCGGACATGATCGTTGTCCATTGGCTCGGTTGCGTATAAGTCACCGGGCCAAAGATAGGCAGCAAAGGAGCATTGCTAGCACCAGCATGGATGTAATTGGACTTGGTAAAGTAATTCGATTGAAGGTAATTGATATTTGCCGTCACCTGGCTCGTAGAGGCCGCGAACCGATCTTCAAGACACGCCGCAAATTGAAGCCCATAAGTTGCCGTGCTATTGACGATATCGTTTGATGCGGTGAGAAGAGAATTGATATCTCCATTAGTCCCCTGCTGCCCGTACCAGTCGACAATGACGCCATTAACGCCGCTGAGTTTCATCAGGAGCATTTGATATTCGATGATGTTCGGATCAGTCGAATCGTAAGGCCCGGTGAGGGGATAATAGTACGAAGCAATCTCGCGCTGGCCGGCAGAGTTGAGGGTGTTGGGGTTGGTGGCATTCATCGTCCAGTGATATCCCCAATTACTCCCACCGAGAGTTTTGGGAGTTTGAAACCAGGGCATCATGTGGACATAGACCTTCGTGGGGTTCGTCTTGGGGACGACAGCCTGGGCCGCGGCGAGAGCTGGGCAAATCAATCCAGCGGAGATGGCTAGGTGCAAATAGGTGCGCATTTATTTTTCTGTTTCTATTCTAGGTACACCCCATCGCTGCTGGAGCTGTTTGAGGCGGTGAAAAGACTGTTTGGGTTGAAGATTTTTGTCGAGCAAACCGCCAAAAGGCCAGAAATGATTTTGGGTGTCGGCGAAGTCCCACCATCCGATAGCTTGGAATGCAGGCTTGGAATAGACGAGGGTGTAGATGGCTTCGAGCCAATCAGCCTGCGTGGACTCTGACCATGGCCCATGCCAACCAGGATTGTCGGAGTGCGGGCGAAGGCTGTTCGGATCGCGGCCGGGCTGCGAAGGGGCCGCGAGTTCGCTGATGTGCAGCGGTTTGTTGAAGACCAGAAAGCGATCGAGCATGCGGTCGATTTCGAAAATATCGTATTCGGGATAGTAGAGCTGCAGGCCAATGATTTCGTAATCGACTTTTGCATCGATGCAGGCTTTAACGAATTGCCAGGGGGACCAGCGGCGCGAGCCATCGGCGTTTTTATGTTTGCCATACTCAGCCCAGAGGCAGCAATGGTTCATCTGGCGCTGAATAGTTTTAGAGCCTTGGCGGGCAGCGGTGAAAGCCATATGGGCCATGTCGAGGATTTGATCGTGTGAGAGCCGCCAGATGTTGGAGACATCATGGGCTTCGTTCATGATCTCAGCGATGTGGATACGGCCATCGTAGCGAGCCATCGTGTTGTGGATGACGGTGGCATAGGTTTGCTTGATGCGGTCGTATCCCCAGCCAGGATTGAAATGGCCGGGTGATGTCGGTCGCATCCACGGCGGCACTGCGCCGTGGGCCATGTAGAGATAGCCAAAACCTTTGGGCGTAATTTGGTTGCGGAGACACCAATCAATGGAGTGATCCATCCGCGCATAGTCAACTCGATCATTGTCAGGCGCGTTTTCGCTTTTCCAGGTGTACCAACTAGTGGTAGCAAAATTGAAAACTTCGCGCATTTGCTGCTGGTAAACGGAGCCGTGACGATCAGCGTTGGAAGCAAGGATGCCAAAGAGAAAATCGTTGCGCGGTCTGGCAAGGCGGGAGATGCGCATGTTGGCGGCATTGATCGCTAGGCGTTCCCCTGCATGCAGGCTGTGCGCGAGCGATGCATATGCGGCATCAGTGCGATTTGTCGCATTGGAGGTTGGAATGAGTTGCGCTGCGGCAGAGAGATGCAAATTGAATTGCGGATCTTCAGACAGCCCAATATGCCGCAAATGTTCGTACTGCTGGCGAACGCGATGCAGGCGTGTCTTGGCGGCTTCGGCAACAAAATCGATCTGTTCCGGCTTGGTGTAACCTTGGCCTTGGTTGTCGGCATAGCAATACACTTCGCCAAAACCTGGCACGTTCAGCCGAGCGCTCAGTTGAATTGGCTCTTCAGGATTTATTGCTATGCGGGCACGGCCAGCGGCATGAACAATAGCCTGCGGCAGCGGATCATTTTTCAAATCGCGCGCGTGCAGTGTATGCATGCGCGAAAAGAGGAGTGGCGACCCATCCGCTTCGACAACAGTAGCTCGCAGCACAGGTTGGCGATCGGCCATGGTCGGAGATAACGGATGATCGAATGATTCAGTATTTTGCGTGGAAGCCGAGTTGGCGAGAATTTTTTGAGTCTTCGATACGTTTTTGGCACAACCCAGCAAAGAAGTCGCAGCGGCGGCGGCACCGGTGAGAAATGTGCGGCGATTGGGATAATTCTTCATTGAATTTAGCGGTTGCAATTTGATCAGCCCATAGCCGAAAGGCTGAACGCGAAGTCGCTTAATGAGAGATTTTCAAAGGCCGATGTCGGATTCGAACCGACGAATAACGGATCTGCAATTCGTTCATCGAGCCATGTAAGTCTAGGTAATACCAAAAATAATGAAAATGAGCAAAAAAGCTTGTCAATGCGCTTGTCACAAAACTTGCTACATGAGGCCGAATTTCTCGCCTTGGCAGACGTCTGGCCGGCACTGCCGTCGGACGTGCAAAAGATGATTGTGGAGATAGCGAAGGCTGTATCCAGCGGGAAGCAACGAATAGTAGCGATTAGCCTATAAGGCGTTTGCTTTCCACTCTATAGGGGGTACTGTTCGGTTATCAGACCTTTCAGGGAATCTCTAAGGGAATCTTCATATGAATACGCATATTGCTCGTTGCCGCGTCTTGCTCGCGCTTGCGGTGGGAATGTCCATAGCGTCTATGAATGCCGCGGCGCGCGCTGATCTTACTTTCCTCAACAGCTTCGGCAGCTCTGGCACGGGTAATGGTCAGTTCCAGGATCCCGGTGGCATTGGCGTTTCTTCTTCGGGTACGGTGTATGTCGCTGATAATGTAAATGACCGCGTCGAAATCTTTAACGCAACCGGCACATTCATCAGCTCCTTCAACAGCACAAGCGCCGGCTTGTTCAACAATCTCGGCCAACTCGCTGTTTCCCCTTCAGGAACAGTCGCAGTCGCCGATTTTGGTAATAACCGCGTGGATCTCTTCAATCCCAATGGCGTATTTCAAAGCAGCTTCGGAACCGCCGGCGCGGGAAACGGCCAGTTCGATGGCCCTGATGGCATTACGTATACATCTTCAGGGACCATTTATGTCACCGATGCTCTCAACAGTCGAGTGGAAACCTTCAGTTCTTCGGGCGTCTTTGAAAGTACGTTTGGAAGCGCTGGCGCCGGTAACGGGCAACTCAATACCCCCATTGGCGTTGGCGTAAGTTCTTCAGGAACGGTGTATATCAGCGATTTTGGCAACAACCGCGTTGAAACCTTCACTTCTGCCGGCGTATTTCAGAGCATCATCGCAACGTCCGGCTCAGGCATCGGTCAGGTCAGCAGCCCCTGCGACGCTGCTGTCTCTTCCTCTGGGATGGTGTATATCGTCGATGAATCAAATTCTCGTATAGAGATCTTCAACCCCAGTAATACGCTTGAGAGCACGTTTGGAGGACTTGGTTCCGGCGATGGCCAGTTTAATTTCCCCACAGGCGTTGCCGTCAATTCCCTGGGAATGGTTTACGTTACTGACCAGGTCAACTCTCGCGTCGAGCGACTTTTTGATCCCAACTCCTGGACCTCCGGCACCAATACTTTCACCGATCCCACCGTTGGTCCCACCAGTCTCGCCGTTGGTACCGGTCAAATCCTTGGAACATCCTTCACACTCAACTCCTCCATGGGGCTTAATGTTGGCAGCACGGTTACCGTCAATTCAGGCGGAACATTCACCCAGGCGGGCGGATCATTGGCGACAGCCACTCTGACTGTTCCCGGCGCCTTCAACTATCAAAGCGGATCATTCACCGCCGGCGCCATCATCGTTACCAGCGGCGGCATATTCAATGCCATCCTGGGCGGTTCTCTGACTATCTCCGATGCAGTTTCAGTCGCTGGATCGGGCGCTCAGATGAACCTCGATGGAGGGGCAACCCTTACGGTTCCATCAGGTCTGTCAGTTAACACCGGCGGCCTGCTCGATGTTGGCCACGCGACCGTCGTTGCGAATGGCAGCAACATTGCCGTTCAAAACGGCGGCGAAATTCAATTGGCCAACACCACTACTTCGATCCTGCAAGTCTCCGGCTTTCTCCAAAACAGCGGCCTGGTCGATGGCTCGGGCCGAATTGTGGGCACGCTCCAGAATAATTCGACCGGCCAGCTCTCCGTGGCTGATTCCCAGAGCCTCACCATCACCGGCGCATCGAACACTAATGCCGGCATGATCCAACTCTCCGGCGGCTCGCTGCATTTCAATCAGCTTCTTACCAACGGAAAAGCCGGATTGATCAACGGCAACGGCACCTTGCGCCTCGACGCCGGCGTTAACAACAGCGGTTATATCGCGCTCGGCGGTCTCCCCTCTTACATCTATGGTTCGATTACGAACAACCCATCATCCACCCTCGCCCTTGCCGGCTCGGCTTATGTTTTTAACAGCGTCACCAGCGCTGCTACCGCCACGATTCACCTTTCCGGAAATACGCCCAATATTTTCTACGGAACCCTCGCCAACAGCGGGCCGTTCAACGTTGATACAGGTGCCATCGGCATCGTCTACGGTGCATACACCGGCACTGGCCCGATCTCCAACAACGGTTCACTCTATCTCAATGCCAGCTCCGTCGCCGGCACAGTCACGGGCAGTGGCACGCTTATCATCGGCACGGGTTCCAGCCCTGCGGTGGTCGTCATCGGATCGGTGGGTACGAACAACCAGCAATCCGCGGTGACAATCAACACCGGCTCCGAGCTGGATATCACCAGCAATTCCCTGGTGCTCAACAGTAGCACGCCGGGCCAAGGCGCTGCATCGATCGTGAGTGAGTTGACCGCGGGCTATAACCACGGCGCATGGAATGGCATGGGCATTGCCAGCTCCACTGCCGCCGCCAACAATGCCACTACACTGGGCTACTCTAGCATCGGTAGTGTTTTCACCATCAAATACACCTGGTATGGCGATCTAAGCCTCGATGGCGCAGTAAATAATACAGACCTGACGATGATGGACGCTGGGAAAGGCAGCAGTTGGCAACAAGGCGATCTGAATTACGACGGCGTGAAAAACGCCGATGATTACGCACTGTTCATACTTGGTGCGGCAACAAGCAGCGGTATGAATATTTCCACAATGCTACCTGAGCCGCTGGGGTTCATTTTACCGGCGGTCGGATTTCTGCTTCTTTGCCGAGCGCGATCACGTCGCTGACAAATCGAGAGGTATGCGCCGATTCACCGCGAATTATCTGCCGCGAGATATTCGAAAAGGTCACAAATGGTACGACAGCCCGACCGCATTAATTAATTCAACTCGGCTATTCACGGTGGATGAGACGCCCATTAATGAGGTGAAAGTACAAAGGCCGAGGTCGGATTCGAACCGACGAATAACGGATTTGCAATCCGTCCCCTTAAACCGCTTGGGTACTCGGCCAGCAGAGGCAATTGTAGTCGGGAGAAGCGTTCAGGCAAGATTGATCATTCTGTCATGGAAATCGCGTCGCAGCCGATTAAATCAGAATTTTGTTGCAATCGCTGGTTTTACAGATATTCTTTCTACATCATTTTCGGTTTTATTGTTGGGAAGGAGAATATGCGAATATCAGGGATTTCACGTAACGCACTTCGCGGCTGCGCGAGTTTGATTTTGGCGCTGGCTTATCCGGCACTGGGTGGGGATTTGGGGGTTGATGTTTCGCATTTTCAGGGGGTGGGTAGCGATACGAGTTTGAGCGAGAGCACGTATGCGCAGATGTATTCAGAGGGGGATCGTTTTGTATTTATCAAAGCGTCGGAGGGGCTTACCGGGCCGGACGATCCGACGATGGCGGGCAATGTCGCCAATGCCGATGCAGCAGGATTGCTGACGGGGGTTTATCATTTTGCGCATCCGGAGAATCGGCCCACGACCGCTGGCGCCGTGCTGGAAGCGGATCATTTCGTTGCTTATGCCGGCTCGGCGATCAGTGCGGGGCATCTGCGGCCGGTGCTTGATCTGGAGGAAGGTTCGGGTCTGGGAGCAACCGCGCTGACGAATTGGGTGATCGCTTTTTGCAATGAGGTGATGGCCCAGGATGGCACCGGAGCTGACCCGATTATTTATACGGGATTTACCACCCTTCTCGATTCGCGAATGTCGAGCTACGATCTGTGGCTGCTGGATCAGAGTAATCCTGCTAATCCCAGCACGGCTACCCCCCCGCCGGGAGCAACGGGAAATTTTGGCAACTGGGCATTCTGGCAATACAGCGGCGATGGCTCGGCGGGGGGTATTTCGCCGATCGATCTGGATGTGGAGAATTCCGCCGACGGACCGCTTTCTTCTTTCGTCATCGTGCCGGAACCGACGACTTTGGCGATGGTGCTGATTGGCGCGGCTTTGCTTTCGCCAAAACGCTCAGCGCGGGCCAAGTGCTAATTCACCCAGGGCGGCGCGCCATTCCATATAGAAATAAGGGATTGAGAACTGCGAGTGGATCAGCTTGAGCTGCTGGTGGAAGATTTCGTATTGGTCGCGCTGCCAATCGGTGGCGGTGGGGTCGCAGAAAAAGATGCGGCAGCCAAAGGGACGGATGGGGTGAACGGAACAAAGGCCATCGATTTGGTACGAACACCCCTTCATTTGAGGCAAAGAATAGCCGGCACTCAACGAGTGCCGTGATTCTTCCGGTGGTCGTTGACTGCCGGCTATTGAATAGTCATACAGGAATGTGGCCATTTCGGCGGTGGTGATGTAGAGACGGTGGCCGAATTCGTCGAAGTGGCAGCAGCGGCCGGATGCGTTACAGATGGGCTTACGCAGATCGATCTGGGTTTGCAGGGATTGGTAAAGATCGTGGATCGCGGAGTGGATTTCGGGGCATTTGGATGCCTCTAAGACTGCATTGGAAAAATCTGTGTGCATGAATCGGGAACCGCTAAACCGTAAGCGGTTGGCTTGCAAAATCACCTTTCGCCCAAATAATACGCCCGGGGCGAAAATTCGTCGCCTGGAATTGAAAAAACATGCGGAAATTACTTGTTGCTAATCGGTCTGAGATCGCCATACGTGTTTTTCGAGCCGCCACGGAATTGGGGCTGGAGACGGTTGCCATTTACACGTATGAGGACCGTTTTGCGCTGCATCGGTTCAAAGCGGACGAATCATACATGATTGGTCCCGAGGAAGGCGGGGAGCCGGTCAAAGGGTATCTGAATATCGAGCAGATTGTCGCGGTAGCCAAGCAGCACGGGGTGGATGCGATTCATCCGGGATATGGGTTTTTGTCAGAAAATGCCGAGCTGGCGCGGGCATGCGAGCGCGAGGGGATTGTTTTCGTTGGGCCGACGCCGCAGATGCTCGAAACATTCGGAGATAAGACGGCAGCGAAGAAATTGGCGAAGAAGACCGGGGTACCAACGATTCCCGGAACTGAAGATGCGCTGGCTGATCCGACAGAAATCAAAAAAGCGGCTAAAGAGATCGGCTTTCCGCTCATGATCAAGGCCAGCTTTGGCGGTGGCGGGCGCGGGATGCGCGTGGTGAAAAATGCGGAAGAATTGATGCCACGCCTGGAAGAAGCGCAGCGCGAAGCGGGAGCGGCGTTTGGTCGGCCTGAGGTTTTCCTGGAACGCTACATCGGGCGCGCGAAGCATATCGAAGTGCAGATTCTGGGCGACGGCCAGGGAAATCTGGTGCATTTGTGGGAGCGCGATTGCTCTGTACAGCGGCGGCACCAGAAGGTCGTGGAGATCGCGCCCAGCGTGAATTTACCACAGCGGTTGCGTGAAGAAATCTGTCAGGCGGCTGTTCGGCTGGTGACGCCGATGAATTACAAAGCGGCGGGCACCGTCGAATTTCTCGTCGATCTGGATCGTCACGAATTTTTCTTCATCGAAGTCAATCCCCGCATTCAGGTCGAGCACACGGTTACCGAGGTCGTCACCGGCATCGATCTGGTTAAATCGCAAATTCTGATCTGCCAGGGACACAAACTGACCGACAAGGAAGTGAATATCCCGCCGCAGGATAAAATCACTACGCGCGGCTGGGCAACGCAGTGCAGAATCACGACCGAAGATCCGGAGAATAATTTTATTCCGGATTATGGCCGACTCACCACCTACCGCTCGGCCGCGGGCTTCGGCGTGCGGCTGGACGGCGGATCAGCCTTCAGCGGCGCAGTGATTACCCCCTACTTCGATTCGCTGCTGGTAAAGCTCACCACCTACGGATCAACATTCGATGAATCGATCAAACGGATGAGCCGGGCCCTGCGCGAATTCCGCGTGCGTGGCGTGAAGACTAACATCCCCTTCCTCGAAAACCTCATCTCCCATCCGAAATTCCTCAACGGTGAAGCCACCACGACATTCATCGACAACACGCCAGAGCTTTTCGAATTTCATCCCCGCCGCGATCGGGCCACAAGAATCCTTTCATACGTCGGCGATGTGATCGTCAACGGCCGGCCTGATGTAAAAGGGAAGCTCGACTCGAAAAAGAAATTTATCGCGCCGGTCATTCCAGCTTTCGCACCCGCCAAGCCGCCGGCCGGCATGCGCGACAAGTTGCTTGAGCTCGGACCCGTCAAATTCTCACAATGGATCCGAAAGCAGCGCGAGCTCTTCTTCACGGATACCACGATGCGCGACGGCCATCAGTCGCTTCTGGCCACGCGCTTCCGCACCAACGACATGCTCAAGGTCGCCGATGCGGTCGCTCACCTGGAAGCGCCGCTGTTTTCACTGGAGAACTGGGGCGGCGCGACGTTCGATACATCGATGCGCTTTCTACAGGAAGACCCCTGGGATCGGCTCGATCAATTACGCGCTCGCATTCCCAATATTCCGTTCCAGATGCTTTTCCGCGCCAGCAATGCCGTGGGATATACGAATTATCCAGATAATGTCATTCGCGAATTCATCAAAACCGCCGCCGCCCATGGTATGGATATTTTCCGCATCTTCGATTCACTGAACTGGACCGAAGCGATGCGCGTGGCGATGGACTCGGTACTCGAAGATACCAATGCAATCTGCGAAGCTTCAATCTGCTATGCTGGCGATATTCTCGATCCCAGGCGCACCAAGTTCACTTTGAAATATTACGTGAAGATGGCCAAGGAATTGGTCAAGATGGGCACGCACATTCTGGCCATCAAGGACATGGCCGGTCTTTGCAAACCTTACGCAGCCTACACGCTGGTCAAAGCATTGCGCGATGAAGTAGATGTACCCATCCATTTCCACACGCACGACACCAGCGGGATCAATGCGGGAACGCTGCTGCGCGCCGCCGACGCGGGTGTGGATATCGTCGATGGCGCGATCGCTTCCATGTCTGGCACCACGAGCCAGCCGAATTTGAATTCGATGGTGGCCGCTCTCGCCAACACGCCGCGGCAATCCTCGCTCAATCTCGATTCACTCAATCATCTGAGCGATTATTGGGAAGCCGTCCGCGAGTATTACTATCCGTTCGAAGAAAGCATCAAATCCCCCAGCGCCGAGGTGTACCATCACGAAATGCCAGGCGGCCAATTCACCAATCTGCGCCAGCAAGCCAAGGGCCTGCATTTGGAAGATCGCTGGAATGACGTGGCCGATGCGTATGCCGAGGTAAACATGCTCTTCGGCGATATCGTGAAAGTCACCCCATCGAGCAAGGTCGTCGGCGATATGGCCTTGTTCATGGTGACCAACAATCTGACTGCCGCCGACGTGCTCGATCCCAAGAAGAAATTGTCATTTCCCAAGAGCGTCGTGGAAATGATGCAGGGATATATTGGATATCCAGAAGGCGGTTGGCCCAAAAAATTACAGAAGATCATCCTCGATTCCGCAGGTGTAAAGCCAATCAAAGGGCGCGTCAGTGCCAAGCTGCCCAAGGCTGATTTCGCCGCCGTCAAAAAAGAGCTGGCCGCCAAAATCAAGCGCACGCCGCGCGATGTCGATGTGCTTTCTTATATTCTCTATCCGCAGGTCTATCTCGATTTCCAGAAGCATGAGGGCAAGTTCAGCGATACGTCGGTTCTCCCCACGCCGGCATTTTTGTACGGCCTGTCCGCCGGGCAGGAAATGAATATCGAGATCGAGGAAGGCAAAACGCTGATCGTCAAATTCCAGACCACCAGCGACGCGCGCGAAGATGGAACTCGAATTGTGTTCTTTGAGCTTAATGGCCAGCCGCGCGAAGTCGTGGTGACCGACCACTCACTGGGCGCGGTGCTGCATAAACATCCCAAAGCCGACACGGACAATCCCAATCATGTGGCTGCGCCGATGCCCGGCAAAGTTTCCACCGTCGCTGTCAAAAATGGCGAAGCGGTCAAAGAAGGCCAGCGGCTTTTGTCCATCGAAGCCATGAAAATGGAAACCGCCGTCTACGCTCCGCGCGACGCCAAGGTTTCAGCTGTGCTGGTCAAACCCGGATCGGTGATCATGGCCGGGGATCTGCTCGTGGAATTGGAGTAACGTAAATAAAGCTGCCGATGGCCTCCGCGACCTTCCCGCCGACAACATCGGCGGCTTTTTTACTCCACCATCAGGCGATCTTGCCGATCCTCACCCGAAAAAGCTCCGGACCTTCCTGCAAATAATCCCAGCTGAATGTCCCTGTCCTGAGCATCTTGAACTGATTCCGCAGCGGAATGGGATTGTGGTCGTTGACCAGTTCCAGCGCTTCGCCGGGCGCGAGCGAATCAAAGGTTTTGAATATCAACGGATGCCGCTGTGGCCCGGGAATCGGACGCACATCAAATGTGCTTTTGATTTGAAAGGTGTTCGAAGATGCGGGCAGATCGCGCCGAAAAGAAATATTTCGACGGGCAGCCATTTCCTGGCCGATGCCAGCAATCTGCTCTTCACTTAGAGCCCTAGCAGCCATGGGAAAGAGCTGGCTGTCTTCCAAAGCGATATGCGGGTGATAAAGATCACTGAGCTCATTCAGCGTCGCGACCAATGTCTGCCGCCCCTGGGTATCGAGCGAACCGGTATCCAGCCATTGCCGATACAGTTTTTCGACTTGATCATGCGCCGCCGTCGCTGCTTCGTGGTCTTCATGCAAAGCCGCCATGGCTTCCAGGGCTGCCATGGCGGCGGGGTGGGAGGATGCGCGCAACCGGGGAAACAGGGACTGCTCTTCGTCCTCGGTGTGCCGCGGGGCTGCCTCACGGAAATATTTCAGGGATGTCTCAACCGCTCGGCGCTGCTCGTCATTCAGGGCGCCATCGCCGGCTTGCTTGACGACAACGCGCAAAATTTCCAGAAACCTCTCAATCCGCCGATGGCAATCGCTCAACAGCGCCAGAGGTTCGTCAAATCCATGTTCCGCAATCGTTCCGAGTTGTATGGGCATACATGTAATTCTATGCCCATCAATCGGATGGCAACAACGCATTATCTTGCGGATTTGCGCCGAAGCATGGGCAATGCCAGCGCCAACAAAGCTGCCGATGCTGGCTCGGGGGCTGGGGTCACGCCAAAATCAAATTGATAATTGGTTGGAGCGCCCAGTTGCTGGATTAGGAATGTATACGTGCCCGCTGCCAGGGGATCAGTAAAGCCCTGCGCGCCTGGCGATGTCAGTGGATTAGCCATTATTGGGAGCAAATCATGGCTTACCAGATTGGTGGCAGCCCCGTTGTTGGACGCGGCCGTGCCGAAGTGAGCGTAGCCCAAATAGGCGCTGGCGGTAGTTTCGGGATTACCCACGAAACTGCTGCCTGCCTGGAATCCGGTAAAACCCTGCACGTCGGTCGACGAATACGCCGCCAACACATCACTGCGGAGTTGCATTCCCGCCGGAATGGTTAGCGCCACCCAGTCAGCAGTATCGCCTGTGCCAACCGAGCCAATGATGGAATTGGTGCCAGCGGAAAGGGTTAGTGGCGTCGGCGACGATTGACTGTTGGACAAATCGCCGCTGACGCTTTCGTTATAGAGAACCGTGGCCATACTCATCGCAGGCACGAGGGCGGAAATGCACGATATATGAAGACACAATCTGCGCAGAGAAAGCATGATATTCCTCCTGATAACATTGGGATTGAAAGAATCGAGTTACCCTGATGTGCCGGGTGGCTGGCGAATTATTCAAAGCAAACAAATTCGCGAGAAATGATTACTCTCTTCATGGAGAACAATCTATCCACGAAGCAGGCTACTTAGATGTCGCTTCCATTCCGCAAATCCCCTGGCAACGATTTCACTTCGTCTCGGCTCAAAGCATTTGCTGTCGCTCTCGAGTTTTGCCAATTCCGTACTGGTCCACACTCCAGCGCCAATCCCCGCCAAGTATGCTGCCCCCGTGGCGGTCATCTCCACATTTTCGTTGCGAATCACCGGAACATTCAGCACATCGGCCTGAAATTGCATCAGCCAGTTATTGCTGCTCGCTCCCCCGTCGGTGCGCAGCTCGGTGAGCGGAATTCCCGAATCCATGCGCATCGCTTCGAGCAGTTCAGCCGATTGGTATGCCATCGCTTCGAGCGCCGCTCGCACGAGATGAGGACGACCACTGCCGCGCGTCAAACCAAAGATTGCTCCGCGCACCTGTGAATTCCAATGCGGGGCTCCCAAACCCACGAGGGCTGGCACGAAATAGACCCCGCCGTTGTCTGCAATAGAAGCCGCCAGTGCTTCGGATTCACGCGCACTGGGCAGAATCTGCAATTGATCGCGGAGCCATTGAATTGCTGCTCCGGCGATGAATACCGATCCTTCCAATGCATAAACTGGCTGTCCTGCCGCATCGCAGGCCAGGGTTGTCAGCAAGCGGTAACGCGATCGCACATTGTTTTTCCCCAGATTCATCAGCAGAAATGCTCCCGTGCCATACGTATTTTTCGCCTGGCCCGGACTCCATGCCCGCTGGCCAAATAATGCCGCCTGCTGGTCTCCCGCAATCCCGGCAATGGGAATCGATATTCCGCCGGTGCAAGCTGGATCAGTCTCCCCCACAATTTCTGCCGAAGAAACCACCTTGGGCAAAATCCCTGCTGGCACGCCAAAAAGCTTCAATAGTTGTTCGTCCCATTTCCGCTGATGGATATCAAACAGCATGGTGCGCGATGCATTGGTGAAATCCGTGACATGCACTCGCCCCCCGGTCAATTTATAGATCAACCAGGAATCAATGGTTCCAAATCGCAAATCGGCTTGTTTCGCATTGGAGTGTTTCAGTAACCATTCCGCCTTCGTCGCCGAAAAATATGCGTCGATTACCAGGCCTGTTTTTTCGGCAATCCATTCCGCTTCACTTCGCAATTCCCGGCAGCGCTCTTCCGTGCGACGATCCTGCCAGACTATTGCGTTATGAATTGGCCGCTGGGTTTTTTCCGACCACAGCACCGAGGTTTCACGCTGATTGGTAATTCCAATCGCGCGAATCTGTTTCCACTTTCCTTCCCCGACTTTGCTGACCACTCGCTGCACACTCGCCCAGATTTCCTCGGCATCGTGCTCCACCCATCCCGGCTGCGGCAGAATCTGCGTGAACTCCTCATACGCCTGATGCGCAATTCGCCCCGATCGGTCCACGAGCAACGCTCTGCTACCCGTCGTGCCTTGATCAATCGTCAGAATGAATTCATCATGCTCCGCCATAGCAGCTCTGATTCTATCGCCAAATCGCGAAAGGCGCACATGGCCAGCAGATGGATTGCAGTAAATGATCTGATGCAGAAGCGCTACCGCTATGAGCTGGTGGCATCGATGGGCCGCAGCTTTCATCCACAATTTCGGCCGCAGTTAAAACCCATGGAGATGCTCCAGCTCGGGATCTTTGGCGGAAAATATATGACCGACTGTGCCGCAGAATTTCCAGAGAACTGGTTTCGCAATGCCAAGCTATGTCACGAGCGGCATGATCCCAAGCTCAATTTCTTCGGCATCAACGCTTCGCAACCGCTGAGCGTTTGGCAGGAAAAGGGGTGGATTTATAAAGATGACCCACGCGGATGGTTTCAGTGGTATTGCCGTTATTATCTAGGCCGGCGTTGCCCGGATGATGAACGACAAATCGGGCGCTGGCTCGCTTTCCGCAGGCACATTGCACAAATCAAAGTCAATTGCGATCCGCGCGATTACGCCTGCCGCCCCCGCCAGCGGCAGGCGCTGCTGCACTGGGCATATGATTCGCGAAAAATTTGAGTATCCTCATTAGCGTGAAATTCATCTCATCTTTCTTATTGGCGGTTTTTGTTTGCGTTTGTTTTGCCAGGGCTGATGTTACGCCAGATCAAAAAATTGAAGCACGCATTAACGATCTCGTGTCGCGCATGACGCTGGAAGAAAAGCTGGGCCAGATGTCGCAGACCGGTTTTCCGCATCTGCTCAGCGATAAAGTCAAAGACGAAATCCGCGCCGGCCGATGGGGCTCGTTCTACGGCCAATATGATCCGAATCTCAAAGCCGAGATGCAGCATGTAGCGATGAACGAAAGCCGATTGAACATTCCGCTGATATTCGGCGCGGATTTAATCCATGGCTTTCGCACGACCTTTCCGATCCCCCTGGCGCAATCGTGCAGTTGGCGTCCTGACCTGGTTGCACAGGCAGCTCATTTCACCGCCATCGATGCAGCCATAGAAGGAATTCACTGGACATTCGCTCCGATGATGGACATTGGCCGCGATCCACGCTGGGGGCGCATCGCAGAGACACTCGGAGAAGATCCCTTTCTTTCCGGCACGATGGCGTCAGCGATGGTGCAAGGATTTCAGGGGCAATCCTTATCCGATCCGGATTCGATCGCTGCATGTGGAAAACATTATGCGGGCTACGGAGCAGCCGAAGCAGGGCGCGACTACAACACCACCTGGATTCCCGAGCCACTGCTGCACGATGTCTACCTCGCCCCCTTCTTCGCCGCCAAGAACGCCGGCTGCGCCAGCTTCATGTCCGCATTTAATGATCTCAATGGTGTGCCTGCATCCGGCAATGCCTACATTCTTCGCGATGTGCTTCGCAAGGAGTGGGGCTTTGATGGCGTGGTCGTGAGTGATTACGAAGCAGTCAAGGAACTGATCCCGCACGGATATGCCGCCGACGAGCGCGACGCCGCCCGAAAAGGCATCACCGCTGGCGTAGATATGGAAATGGTTAGCCGAACGTATTTCGAAAACGGTGCAAATCTCGTTAACGCCGGCCAGCTCGATCCGCATCTGATTGATGAATCCGTGCGCAATATCCTACGACTGAAATTTCGACTCGGCTTATTCGACGCCAAGGGAACCCGCATTCCCCAGCGTGCTAAAGCATCCCCCGATGCTCTACCCCTGGCGCGTGAGTTAGCAGAAAAAAGTTTTGTACTCCTCAAAAATGATCGCTCCGCTCTTCCGCTATCCAAATCAATCAACAAGCTCGCCATCATCGGCCCGCTCGCAGATAGCCCCAGAGATCAACTCGGCTGCTGGGTGGCCGATCGCGAAGGCCCCGCCATCACCCCCCTATCCGCACTGCGCGATCGTCTCGGCGAATCACACATCATTTATGCACAAGGACTAAGCAACAGCGAAGATGAGTCACACGATGGCTTTGCCGATGCATTAGCCGCCGCCCGCAGCGCCGACGCCGTGCTGATCTTCCTTGGTGAAGATGCCGCTCTCAGTGGCGAGGCATCATCGCGCAGCCAGATTAATTTGCCTGGCGCGCAAGAGGCATTGGTCGACGAACTATCAAAGGCCGGCAAACCAATGATCGCCGTGATCATGGCCGGTCGGCCGTTGGTTTTCGAAGAAGTTGCCAAGAAAATGTCAGCCATCCTCTGGACCTGGCACCCCGGCGCCATGGCCGGCCCCGCAATCACCGACACTCTTTTTGGTGACAACGTTCCTTCGGGCAAACTCACCGTCACATTTCCCCGAAACGTCGGGCAAATTCCGATTTATTACAACCACATGAACACCGGCCGCCCCGCGGATGATCCTGGCACTGCGGAAAAACATTACAGCTCGAGATATATCGACGTCGATTACAGCCCCGAATATCCTTTTGGCTTCGGGCTTTCTTATACCCATTTCCAATATTCCAATTTGCGCCTGAGCGCTTCGCAATTAAAAATGGGTGGGGCTCTGGATATCTCCGCTGACGTTACGAACACTGGCAAAATTGCCGCTGACGAAACCGCGCAGCTCTATATCCGCCAACTCGCCGCGACCTACACTCAACCCGTGCGCGAGCTCAAAGCCTTCACGATCCTTCACCTCCAGCCCGGCGAAACGAAAGCGGCACATTTCACCCTGAATTCCTCCCAGCTTTCTTTCCACAATGCCGCCGGCGGCCTGATCACCGAAGCGGGCGATTTCCAGGCCTGGATCGCCCCCGATTCTGCCTCGGGTTTGCAGGGCCATTTCCAGCTGATCCCGTAAAACAAAAAGCCCGCGTATCGAGCAGGCCAGAATAGCAATTTGGATCGCGAAGCCAACAAAGAAAATGGGTAGCCGACAGAGCACAAGATAAATTTGCTTGCCTATTTCCGAATCGTATGAAAACCCGAAATACCCTCCTGTAACGTCTATACTTCGCCTGCGCTAACCACAACCGAGAATGGCACACCCAGCGTCTCGAAATGCTTCTGGCCACACCTGACTTTATCCGCTTCGCTGGTACGGAACTTCAGGAAATCTCTGGTCCCTTTAGTTTCGCGCACCAGATGCATCGCTTGTCCATCGTGCTTCACGATGGCCCAATCCGGATTGTACTTGCCGACAGGCGTGTCGATCTCAAACCAGCCCGGCAATTTCACGAAGAGTTTGATGTCCTGCCGCTGATCTAGTTGGCGGGCGAATTCGCGCTCAACTTCTGAATCATACACGACATATTCATAAACTGAATGATTGACCTGCAAGGCGTTGAGATAATTGATTAATTCCTCATTCTTGAACAGCATCATTTCCCACTCGGACTGCGGGCCGATGCCGCCAATTTTTTCGTACTTGATGCCGTCCACCAGCAAGCGGTGAAGTTCGTACTTCAAAATATTTGCGACGGCATCCATGAAGCGTTGAGGGTCGGCGAAGAATTCGGTTAGTCTGCCCGATTCCTTGAGGATGCGGACGAGCGTTGAGCGGGTCAATTCTGTTTCGTTCTGCAAGTAGGCCAGAACATCCGGCACGGGATACGAATCAACTGCGACGCGCTCTTCGGCGACACTCATCGCGGTCGTGGCGAGGCCACCGCGTTTTACCTCGATTTGCCCCGCACTGACACGAATCTTCGGACGCTCAATCTTCTCCATGCGTTTGTTCGCATCAACTGCCCGGCCCACTAATGTTTCCGTCTCAAACTCCACGCGATACGTCGTCTTGAGCTTGATCCGCTCCCACAGGGCGATGAATTCCGGGCTGAGTTGCACTTCCTTTTTCAGGTGGTTCACGCCTTCGTCTTTTTCCTTCTTGATGTGCCGTTCGATCTGATATGACGCGAGTAGGTCGATAACAGCCGGTGCCAGTTCCTTCTCTCCTTCCGGAAGTTCGATTTTGAAATCCGGTTTCTTTGGATTGAAAGCCGGTTGGATGCGGCCTTCCGTATCGAGCATCTTCTGCTGCACAAGAGCATGGCGGATGACTTCAGCGGTGTCGCGGCCAATCGGCTGCTCAATACCATCGACAACATGCGGGATACGGGCAATCGCCGTGAGCGGCACCTTGCCGAATGTCACGCAGCAATCTTCTTCATATTCGCTTTGTAGCGCCTTGGCGAAGTCTTCGTAGCTTTCGTTCGCCATGACGAATGGTTTGTTGATCGAATCATCGAATACACGTAGGCCGTTCTGGTCCACGGGCAGGCGCAGACCTCGCCCGATCTCCTGGCGTTTCTTCATGGCGCTGCGGGTTTCGTTGAGCGTACAAATCTGGAAGACGTTTGGATTGTCCCATCCTTCGCGCACGCAGAGTGGGTAAAGATGAAACGGAGCGGTTCCTCCTCGGACAGCAACCGTTCTTTCTCCTTCATAATGAGGTTGTAAACCTCGTCGTCGGCCTGGATATCGCCGCGTGTGTCCCGTAACACACCTTTTTTGTCGGATGCAAAATAGCCGTTGTGAAGGCGGTCAAAAGGCAGTTTGAGCCATTCGAGTTGCCCATAGCGCGTATCCTTGGCGAATTCGGCCAGCGATGCCTCAAATGCCTCGGCGAACTTGCCCTTTACCGGCTGCCCCGCGCTGTCGTAGTCGCGGTAATTGGCCACGCGGTCGATGAAAAAAAGACTCAACACTTTCACGCCGCGCCCACGAAGCTGAACGCCAGCATAAAGACATTGATGCCGCGATACTGCTTGCAGCTCTCCAAGTTCTTCGGATGCCCGGCGGTATTCCTGCCGAGAATCGGCGAACGCCACGGGACAACGCCTTTCTCCAGCATGGCAACAATCTGATTGGTCACTTCGGCATATAAATCGAGAGACATAGGACACACTCCGTTTCTGTTTGCGAGACTTAGGACTAGGTGGTGTGGAACAACCACACCTGCCCGCCGCAGCCTCGATGACGGAGGAACGAAGCAGCCGCGCGCAGCGGTCAAGGTGGAACCGTCGGCAGAAGAGGCTCCGCCTACTGGCGGAGTGGTACCTTGACGGCGAGCACGGCTGCGCAGAATGACGGCAGAGAGAAAAGGCGGATTAACCTGCCCGCGTAGCGGTCGTGATTGGGTTCGGAAAAAGGGGG
This sequence comes from Tepidisphaeraceae bacterium, assembly GCA_036490535.1. Taxonomy (GTDB): domain Bacteria; phylum Planctomycetota; class Phycisphaerae; order Tepidisphaerales; family Tepidisphaeraceae; genus DASXDR01. The sequence continues at coordinate 20,517 of DASXDR010000037.1, forward strand.
TGCTGGGGAAGCCCCCTGCGAAGATCGGCAGAATTTTTTCTGAAAGAAAACGTCGCCACAGCGACAATAACTTACGAAGTCCAGCGCAACAACCAGTAGGATCGCACGTGTCGATTGCCGAGTGGCAATGGCGTTTGCGCATAATTCAAAATCGGGCAAACCGTGTATGTGCCGGTTGACGCCCGAAAGCGAGGAATTGTCATGAGCGAAGAACAAAACCAGCGAGAAAAGATGGGAACTGGCGAAGCCATTCTGGATACAGCCAGTAATACGGCAAAAACCGCCGGAGTTGGCGCGATCATCGGCACATTGGTGGCCGGTCCCGTCGGGGCGGTCATTGGCGGTATTTGGGGTGCACAACTTGGTTTAGGCTATTCCTGCTCAAAGCATGGTTGGTCCGACGATAAATCGAGCAACATAGCAAGCTAAAAAAATTTTATGCGGACAGCTTGTCTTTGGGATAACCCTAAGCCACGGCTACCGATGCCCCTGCCAGCGTGGCATAAGCATGGAAAATCAATCATTACCTCGCAAAATTGGCTTGTAGAGAAGCCAAAAGTAAGGCATAATATAGAAGTAATGCCAATTTTGCGAGGTAAGGAATATGATGCATTCAACCGTAACCATCAAAGGCCAGACCACGATCCCCGGCGAGATTCGCCAGGCACTCAAAATCAAGCCCGGCGACCGGCTGGAATATGCTGTCGAGGGAGATCACGCGATCATTCGGGTACATCCTGGTACCATGGCGTTCAAGGGGGCGCTGACGAGCCGTAAAGATAAGAATTTGTCCATTGCTCAAATACGTGAGGCTGCGGCCAAAGCTGCACGTAATCGCGGAGGCAGATAATGTCCAAGCGGCGGCTGGTGGACACGAATGTAATCGTGCGTCACCTTATCCAAGATCATGAGAAGCATTCCAAGATCGCGTCCAAGCTATTTGGTGCATGTGATCGTGGCGAGGTAACGCTAATCGTGTTGCCAGCGGTACTTGCCGAATGCGTGTTCTTGCTGGAATCGTTCTACCAACAGACCCGTAGTGAGGTTGCTGACGTGCTACAAGGTCTGATGAACAGTCCGGGTGTGGAATTGAGTGAGCTTGCCATTCATCTCGATTCACTCCAGCGTTATCGCAACAGCAAGTTTCACTTCGTGGATTGCCTGATTGCCGCCCACGCCGCCGCTGGGGACATTCCCGTGGCGACGTTCGACAGCGATTTCAAGAAATTCCCCGACGTGCGCGTCGAAAACGAGTAAGGCAGGTCAACTGACAATCCTTCGTGTATTCCACGCCTTTTCTATGCGCTGACAAGCGTATCGGAAATACACGGGATCACGCTCAATGCCGATGAATCGCTTGCCAGCGAGCACGGCGGCAACGCCGGTCGTGCCACTGCCTAGAAACGGGTCGAGGGTAGAATTAGCCTGAATCAATCTGTTTCTTCTGAAATATTAGAATGGGTGCGCGAGCTGCCGACTCAATCGCCGCGTTTATTCCAAAAGTTGATTGAGAACGGATTGACGAATGCATCAGCAATTGGCCGGCGAAAACTTTCAGATTTGCTGGTCGTTATCATCGAAGAACGCAACGGCTTCGATCTCGCCGTCGCTGCATTCAACCGACATGGCAATACGCGCGAACATGCCCGCCGCAAGGCGTTGGTCCTCCGCCAGGATCTTTATGTCTGCAAGCATGAAGGCTTTTTGCAAAGCCTCTCGGCGGATGGCGACACCGCCGATCATGTTCTGCAAATGGTTAGCCGGGTCGAAGCCGTTCTGACGGCCTGCGGATTTCAGTATTGGGAAGATTTCAGCGCTGAACGGCTAAAACAGTGGTTGCATCAGCAACGGCAAACTCGCGCTGATTTCGGAACTACTACCAGCAATCATTATATCAAAGCAATGCGGAGCTTTGCCCATTGGTGCAAGCGGCAATTAAAGCGCGGCGGCGAAGCAAATCCATTCGACGAAATTGAGCTATTGAATACGAGCAAGGATATTCGCCGCAAACGCCGCGTTGCAAATGAAAGCGAGATCGAGCCTATCGTCCTGGCCACCCATTCAGTGGGCACGGTCAAACGGCTGAATCCAGAGGATCGCGCCATGCTTTATCGCGTTGCATTAACGCTTGCGGTGCGCGCAAAAGAATGCGCCAGTCTGATGCCGGAAAATTTCCTCGTCGGCAGCGACGGCATGCGATTGGTTATTGCGCCTACCGAAACAAAAAATTCAAAGGAAGCAAATATTCCGGTTCCGTCGGCGCTTGCGGAAGTTTTAAAACCTTGGCTGGCAAAGAAGGAAAACGGTCAGCGGCTGTGGCCGGGGACGTGGTATCGAGATGCGGCCGATATGCTGCGTCAGGATTTGGCCAAGGCCAAAATCGAGTATGAAACCAAAGAAGGATTTTTGGATTTCCATGCCGCGCGTCACACCGCAATCACGCGCGGCAGCCGAGTTATGCCCGTCATCGATCTCAAAAACTTCGCCCGCCATTCCAAAATTGAAACGACCATGCGCTATGTTCATGCCTGCGACGAGCAGTTGCGAGCGAAGGTCGAGCTGCTTCCGCTGCTTGGGCGCACCGAAAAATATTCAGATACCGACGGCCCAAAAAAATGTGACCAAAAATGCGACCACCGCTGCGGCTCTACGAGTCAAGGTGCGTCATTGCGTCGCACCAACTGTCATCATTCCGAAAATGACACAACCCCTTGCGTTTGCAAGGGGTTGTTATCAGTTGACACTGAGTGTCACAAGCGAGGGCGACGGGGCTCGAACCCGCAACCACCGGATCGACAGTCCGGTACTCTAACCAATTGAGCTACGCCCCCGGCTTCGCTCGTTTGACGGTATGCATAATTAGGGAGATGAGCGATAAAGTCAAGCCACTCAAGTTGCTGCAAAACTTGTCATGCTGGTTGAGCTCCAAACCCCATTGACATCTCGTACTCTCGCGAGCACGGAATAGTGCTGACCAGACACGCCAGTGAAGGTTCCTTTCCATTTCTTTTCATCGCCAGCGTATAAAATCTGATCGCCAGCATCGATCGTTCCATCTCCATTGGTATCAACAGCAAAGACCATTTGCGTGATCGGCTCAGATTTGACCGTAGCCGCGACGGATAATGTTCCGGAGGATTTTCCTCTGCCAGCCTGATATTTCGCAGAAACTTTGGAGATCGAAGCGGTTGTAGGCGGGGTAATTGTTACGGTCACACCATCCTCCCCTTTTGCCTCGCTCTTGGACTCGGCAACCGCAAAGCACAAACTTTTTCCGGTCGGCAATTTGTCCACAGGAATCTTCGCTATCCAGCCATCCTTGGTTTTATGCGCTTTGCCAACCAGAGTGTCGCCAGCATCATATTCAAGATCGCCATTGGTATCGCTGTAAATATCCACGGTTTTGACCGGATCGCTCGTCAGCGCGGTCACCAGTGCGCCAATTTCGATGGTCTTTTCATCTTTCCCCGTCTGCCCGTTGACGCCAATTTTATAGACGTGGGGATCGGTGTTGTATGCGTAAGCGCCCATCGCGGAGAAATTGCCATTGGTTTCTCCGCTGTCCGCGGCGGGGGAACCGGCCAGGAGTTGTAAGTCGCCAATATAATCATCCTGCGTTCCCACGATGCCATCCGATCCTGCGGATGGACTAGCTACAAATTTGGGATCATTACTGAGATTGCCGGTCCCGGAATATCCTCCTGCTATGTCGCTGTAGGAAACTGTATATTGACTTGAGTCGCCGGCCAATTCACCCCCATTTCCCAAATCTCCCCAGGCGATGCAATCATTCAAATTCACGTTGACGGTATTGGCAGCGTATATCGCTCCTCCTGACCCGCTGGCTGAATTGCCAGCAATGGTGCAATGCACCAGGGTCACGGAAGAAGCACTTTCGTAGAACGCTCCGCCATCGCCACCGGTTCCGTTGGCCGCATTGGATGCAAAGATGCAGGCGGTAAAGGATGGAGCGGAATTATTCTGATCATAAATCGCCCCGCCGTTGGGCGCGCGATTCGCGCCAAAAGCCGACTTGCTCACGACGGGATCGGACGAATCCAGATCAGCCATTCCCCCACCGCCGCCAGTCGAACCGGAAGCAGTATTGTATTTGACCGTAACGGAAGTGATAGTAGGCGAGGAAGATTCATTAGCGATACCGCCGCCATTTCCGCCAGCAGTATTGTTCTCAAGTTCACCACCCGTGATTTGCGGAGATGAGTTCACATCGTAAATTCCTCCTCCATCGCCGCTGGCTTGATTCTGGACGATCAAGCAGTCTTGAAGAACGGGTGAGGCGTTGAAGATATACGCGCCGCCGCCGTTGGCATCTTCGCCGCTACCATTGGCTTGGCCATCTTCAATGGTTACTCCATCCAACACCGCAGTGTCATCGACGCCGTTCGCAGTGACGACATGATACGAATTGCCGCTGCTCAATTGGCCTGTGAGGATGGTGATGAATATATCTAGCCGCCGGGCGTTGGGATTTGCAGCGCCAAAGCCGGCATAGCCGCCTTGAATAGTGACTCCATCCAGCAAATTAAATGTCGCCGTGCGATCCGAGGTGGAAGTGGGATAATAAGTTCCGCCGGCTACGAGAATGGTTTGGCCGGAAACAGCTTGGCTCAGAGCTGCAGACAAAGTGGTGTAGGCATTTTCCCAATCTGAGCCATTGTTTGATCCCGGGGCATTTGCATCGACATAGATATTTGCTGGGACAACAGTGACCGTGGATTGCGCGGTGCTGGTTTGCCCAAGCGAATCGGTAACTTGCACTTCGATGGGAACGGATGTGCCAGCGGTTAGATTGGTAGCGGAGAAACTGGGATTTGCGCCGGTTGCATCGGTGAATTGGCCATTATTGGAAAAATCCCAGGCGTATTGCAAGATACCGGTGGTATTGGTGGTGGCGCTGCCGGAAAGCGCGACGTTCTTGCCCGCAACGACATAGTATGGCCCGCCAGCGGATGCCTGCACCATCGCCGCTTCGACATCCACGGTTGTGCTGGCGGTTGTGGTTTGCCCATCAGCATCGGTTACTTGAATTGTAACGGTATGGTCACCGAGTACTGTTTGCGTGGTCGTCGCGTAGGTTGGATTCGCTCCGGTCGCATCGTTGAATTGTCCGTTGCCGGTGAAATCCCAGGCGTATTGGAGTGAACCGGGAACATTAGTTGAGCCGCTGCCGTCAAGAGTAATGCTTTGGCCAGCAACCACCGTATACGAACCACCAGCCGATGCTTGAACTGTAGCGGCGTCCACCGTCACGGTTGTGGTCGCGACGTCACTTTGGTTATTTGCATTGGTGACGCGCAACGCGATTGTATGCATACCCGGGGCGGTGGTTAGCGCTGCCGTATAGATCGGACTCTCTCCGGTCGCATCCGTAAACTGACCATTGCCGGTGAAATCCCAAGCATATTGCAACGGCCCAGAAACATTGCTTAAGCCACTACCATTCAAAGTAATGCCTTGTCCTTGCAAAACCGAATAAGGGCCGCCGGTATATGCTGCCACATCGGGAATCGTTTCATATGCCCCCATGTCGACGATTGGCGCTGTCCCTGCGCCCGTATCGTTAACTGTCGGCAAATCTATGAACCGCGGACTGCCTGCTAGGTCAGACGTAGTCCCTGATGGCACATCCGCATTATCTCCTGCGTCGATGCATGGCGATGTTGGCTGCAATTGCAGATTGCCATAATTGTCATCGGATGTTCCCCACACACTATCCGTGCCAGGATCGGGATTGATGATAAACTGGGGATCTGCATTAATATTACCAGTGCCAGAATATCCGCCGTCAATATCGCTGTAGGAAGCCGCATCGCCTGAACTAGGGAAATAAGGATTTATTGCGATTTCAGATGAATCAGGCGCAGTATCATTCCAGAGGATGCAGTTGTAGATTGAAGCCGATCCGAAAACCGCCCCTCCCGCACTAGTAGCTGAATTATCTGCAAAATCGCAATTGGTAATCGTCGCATCCCCGCTCGTAGCAATAGCGCCACCTTCACCGGCAGAATTACCAATGAAGACTGAATTAATAATATTGGCAGATGCCCCGACGAAAAAACCAATCGCTCCCCCAGTGCCAAACTGACCTGACGCCGTTTGCGCAACATTTCCTATAAATTCACAGTTTGTGATTGTCGCATATCCTCTAACGAATATTGCTCCGCCTTCCCCATTAGAGGTGCGCTGCGGTGCAACATTGTCAACAAATATGCAATCATTCACCGTCGCAGACCCAAGATTCATCCCGCCGCCGTCATTTGCTTCCTCAGGTTGATACGCATCACCATCGGTGATTGTCACTCCATCCACCATCGAGCCATCCTTGGCATTGACCACGTCGTAGGTGTTGTCCTGAATAGAACCAACCGTCCCAATATCGCCCGAGAGCACTGTCACGTAAGTTGCGGGATCGCGCGCATCAGGATTGCTCGACGCAGAGCCAGCAAATCCCCCATCAAGCGTAACGCCCGTATTCACCACGAAACTTATGGTGCGATCCGCACCAGTAGTCGGCTTATATGTACCACCCGCTACATCCACCTGATCGCCGGAATTGGCAATCGCCAATGCCGACTGCAAATCCGTGAACGCACTCGCCCACGATGTTCCATCATGGGTCGATCCGCTTGCCCCCGCATCGACATATATCGTGCTCAAAAGCGTGCGAATTTCCAAAAGTTCCATCAGGGATCGTTGACGTCGTGTTGATGCACCCATAGATTGCTCAGAAGTAACGTATCGTGAATTGGAACACAATACAGTTTTCATACAGTTATCTACAATATTGGTGATACGCAAAAACGTGTAATTCAGGAACTATGAAACTCGCGGAATTAGCTCAAAAAATCGAGGCGGATGTTGTTGGTGATCCTGAGATCGAGATTACCTCGTGCGCCACATTGGACCAGGCGCAACCTGGCCAGCTTTCGTTTCTTTCCAACGCCAAATATGCCAAGCAACTGGAGACGACGAAGGCTTCTGCGATCGTAGTTTCCAAAAATGTGACTTCCACCCATCTGGCATTATTGAAAGCGGCTGACCCTTATTACGCGTTCACACAGGCCGTCGTCCTGCTGCATGGTTACCGCCAGCATCCTCACACTGGCGTGCACAATCGGGCCAACGTCGATGGCACTGCCACCATTGGCGAAGGGACAGTGATTTACCCTGGCTGCTATGTTGGGCCGAGAGTCAAAGTCGGGTCGAATTGCGTGCTCTATCCCAATGTCGTGGTGTATGACGATTGCGTCCTGGGAGATCGCGTGACCATTCACGCCAACACGACGATTGGCCAGGACGGCTTCGGCTACGCCACGCACAAAGGCATTCATCACAAAATCCCCCAGATCGGTAATGTCATTATTGAAGATGATGTGGAGATCGGATCCAACTGCGCCATTGAGCGTGCTACACTTGGCTCAACGATTATCGGCAAAGGCACCAAGTTCTGCGATCTGATTGCCATTGGCCACGGCAGCAAGGTGGGTGAGCATTGTCTTTTTGTTGCCCAGGTAGGATTGGCGGGTTCGGTCACCACCGGACATCACGTCACTATAGCCGGCCAGGTCGGCGTTGCTGGGCATCTGAAGATCGGCAACAATGTCACCATCGCCGCGCAATCTGGCGTCATTGAAGATTTGGAAGACCAGAAAATCTACCTGGGCTCTCCCGCCATGCCGGGCGGACAAGCGCGGCGGGTCTACACCATTTTTCAACAGCTTCCAGAGCTGGTCGACAGGATTAAGCATATCGAGCAAAAAATCGAAGAGATTTCTTAGTCAGAAAATTCTGAGTAATTTTTCCCGTCCCCTTTCTGCAACCATCTTCCTACAATGCGCATGTTAGTGGTACCCCCAGCATCAGGGCGAACGGTATAGAACGTGTGTGAGAAGTTAATGAACCTGCGACAACACGATTTTCGGCCACAGACGAGACGCGAATCCGAAGCGTATCAGGAAAAAGATACGTTGAGGATGAGCAACGAAGTATGGGGCCGAAAAGCGTGTCGCCCCGAAGGGGTGGGCTGGAAAAGGCCCGCCTGCTTCGTTGTCAGTCCTCAGAGTATCGTTTCTTTGATACGCTTCGGACTTCCGCCTCGCATTCGGGCCTTTTCCAGCCCATCGCAGGTTCATTAACTTCTCACGCACGTTCTCAAAGAACGGAGCGAATGCAATGATCCCCGCTGCAGAATCCACCCAGGAAACATCCGCCAAGAGTGCGCGCGAAATTCTGATTGTTGAAGACAGCCCTCCGGTGTCGCGAGCATTAGCTAAATTGCTCAGCGCCAATGGCATGAAGCCGATTGTCTGCAGCAA
>DASXDR010000038.1:0-6251 GCA_036490535.1 Tepidisphaeraceae bacterium
CCGATTGAAATTGAACAATGCCCGATGGCGTATCCGACGCGCTGAAAGAATCGGCACATTACGCTGCGTCCAGGCCAGCAATCAATGGTCGAACTTCTGGAAATCAGCTGCCTGATCTACCCGGCAGAAGAACTACACCCCCCAAATGAACGACTCAACGCCGAAGAATTTAGAATTTCAAGCCTCTATGCTTTTGCCTTAAAATGCATAAAATACCCGGCCCGATTGCAGCGGAATGAATATTCCGGGGTGTAGCTCAGCTTGGCTAGAGCGCTTGGTTCGGGACCAAGAGGTCGCAAGTTCAAATCTTGTCACCCCGATTTGATAGGATAGATTTTCAGTTTTCTCGCCAAATCATTTTTATCTTTTGTAAATAAGAGGCTTATGGTGCGCGGCGCGGTTTGATAGATTTCTGAAATTTGGGAAAAATTGAAGACTTTCGACGAGCAGGCAGAAGATTCGAAATTATCCGGGGAGGATTGATAACTTAAAGGTTATTGACCATTGATAACTTATAGGTTATCATTAATTTATGTGGGCAGTCGCTACGACCGATGATTTCGATGAGTGGTTTGCCGCTCTCGGATCAGCGGGGCAAATTGAAGTGATGGCCAAGGTGGACTACTTAAGCTCCTAGGGCCACGGCTAGGCCGTCCGCATGCGGATACGCTCAATAGTTCGCGGCATGCGAATATGAAAGAGCTTCGGGCCGACACGCAGGACAAAGTGATGCGAATCGCTTTCGCCTTTGATCCGAATCGTGCCGCGATTCTTCTGTTAGCAGGTGATAAGTCCGGTGTGAACCAGAAGCGGTTTTATCGCCAATTGATCGCCAAGGCAGATGCACTTTACGACGCTCATCTGGCTCGCATAAGAAATGAGAAGAAAGGTAGCAGGTAATTAATATGGCTAAGACATTTGACGAATTGGTAAAGCGGACAACGACCAAGCGAACGCGAGAGCTTGCTGCGCGGCGCACAGGTCAGCTTCTGGGTGAATTGCTCCTTGGCGAAATCCGCAAGCTCCGCGGCAAAAGCCAGCGGGAATTGGCCCGCGAGCTCGGTATTAAGCAGCCGGGCTTAGCGCGGCTGGAGAAACAATCAGATATGCAGATTTCCACTCTGCGCAAAATTGTGAGCGCTCTCGGTGGCGAATTAGAAGTCACCGCCAAGTTCCCCAAAGGAATTGTGAAAATCGATCAGTTCGACAAGCTGCCCCGCCGCCATCATGTGTCGCCGGAATTGCAACTGGTTTAATGATGATCTGAATCACAGAATAAAAGTCGACCTGCAATCCGCGCTTTTATTGCAGAAACGCAGAAAAAGTTCGACTGGTGTCCCGTCACTTCGACTAACTTGCCAGAAATCGGCCTTGGGTGCGAGTGCCGATATATCCAGGCTTCCGAGCATGACTTATAACGAAACGAATAGTTCAATTGCACAGTTGAGAAACGCTCCAAAATCAATACTTACGTGAGACTGGCGACAGGCTTTGAACTTTTGGTCGCTCCAATCGACTACCCCGCCAATGCTTGCTCGTGTGCCGCGGTTGGTTGTAACCTTCCGTGATGTCGGTGACGACAGCAAACTCCGCATGGCTCATCCCGTTGCGTGGCGGCCCACCGCTAAAACCATTGAATTTAATACCCACTCAATTAAAGGATCGCGCCATATTAATTGGGCGCGGGGAAGCTTGTGATCTGAGGCTTGAAGATCCCAAAGTATCGCGCCCGCACGCGCAGTTCGTTGAAGATCGTGGGAGGTGGCGCATCGCGGATCGGGGGAGTCGATGGGGCACTTTTGTTAACGGACAGAAGATTGAGCCAGGCAAATGGGTCCCTGTCGCTGATGGAGATCAAATCCAGATCAAACCCTGGATTTTCTTGTTCAGCACGCGGGACGTTTCACCTCATGGGATGCGCGCCATCGACGATGCCGGCACGACCAATATTCGTACTTTGTCTGGCAATGCTGCTGAGCCGCTGAAAGAGGAACTGCTCAAGGTTCTATTGGATGGATCGTCCGTTATTCTTGCGGCTAAAGATGAAAGGTCTTTGTACGAATCCCTGGTCGAGATTGCCGGTCGTGGCACGGGACTTCCCAATGCGGTGATACTGCGTGTAATCGATTCCGTCGGCAGTATTGAAGTTCTCTCTCAACGATCTGACACAACCAGTTCAGACGGCGCACCGGGATTCAGCCGATCACTTCTTGTCGCGGCCTCCGAGGGTGAAGTTGCGGAGTTATCTGCCACCAGCCACGAAAACGTCTCGCACAGTTTGATCGAATCGAATGTGCAGGCTGCGATCTGCGCTCCGCTGATGCTCGGATCAACCGTCGCGGCGTATCTTTATCTCGATGCGCGCGGGTCAGCGGCGGGTGGACTCAGGACGCTGCGGGCCAACGCGGCTGGTTTCTGCCAGGCACTGGCGCGCATGGGTGGACTGGCACTGGCAAACCTCAAACGAATCGACACCGAAATGCGGATCATTCGCATGGAGGCCGACCTGGAAGCTGCCGCGATTGCGCAGCACATGATTCTCCCGCGCGGCGCCATCTCCTCGGACAACTTGATTTGTTTCGGCAAGAGCCGCCCCAGCAAGCATCTCGGTGGCGATTTCTTTGATGCTATCGCTTTGTCAGATGGCCGGCTGGTGGTGACCCTCGGCGATGTCTCCGGCCATGGCGCCGAAGCCAGCGTTCTCATGACCGCGGCTCAGGGATTTCTTCGTGCCGCTTTCCGATATCACGATGATGTCGCACGCGCCGTCACTGACCTGAATGAGTTTATTCAGGCGCGCTGTCCTCCGGGAAAATTCATCACGCTTTGGATCGGGCTGTTTGACGATTCACAGAAAAGGCTGAGTTACGTTGATGCCGGACACGGACTTGCTCTGCTTCTTTGTGGCGACGGCAAATTCAAGGCCTTGGACGCCAATGACGGGCATATGCTCAATGTCGATCCTCATTTCACTTATCACGCTACCACAGAACCATTATCGCCCGGCGATCGCTTGCTTATCATCAGCGACGGGATCAAGGAACAGCCGCAATCGGGCATGGGCATTGAAGACGATCGCATCGAATTCGGAATGGACCGAGTCAAAAAGATCGCTGCCGCTGAATCCAGTGAAATGCTCGTGGAACGGCTTTTCGAAAGTTTATTCGCTTTTGCCGGCACGCAGGACCTCGCTGATGACACGACGGCCGTATTGGTTCAGTGGTCGTGATTCTGTATGCTGTCTCGCTTGGCGTGGAAACGGCTTGGGAGTAGCGAATGAGAGCATCAGATGATGAAAGCTCGGTGCCGCCCTCAGACGGATCAACGCAACTGCCGCCTGAAGAAAATGCTTCCAATCTCGGGTTGGATGGCGCGATTGCACCAGAAGAAAAACTCGGTGCGCAGGTTGGCCGCTACAAACTGCTGGAAAAGATCGGCGAAGGTGGCTTCGGCGTTGTCTACGTCGCGGAGCAGAAAACTCCCATTCGCCGCCGAGTCGCGCTGAAAATCATCAAGCTGGGGATGGACACGCGCTCCGTAGTTGCCCGCTTTGAGGCGGAGCGCCAAGCATTGGCGATGATGGATCATCCCAACATCGCCAAGGTGCTTGATGCGGGGGCAACCGAAACGGGGCGCCCCTATTTCGTAATGGAACTCGTACGTGGCGTACCGATCACGGAATACTGTGATCAAAACAATTCTTCCCCGATCGAGCGCTTAAATCTTTTCATCCAGGTCTGTCAGGCTATCCAGCACGCTCATCAAAAGGGGATCATTCATCGGGATATCAAGCCGTCTAATATTCTCGTGACGTTGCACGATGGAATTCCACTTCCGAAGGTGATTGATTTCGGCATCGCCAAGGCAACACAGGGGGAACTGACCGAGAAGACCATTTACACGCAATTCCAGCAATTCATAGGCACGCCGGCGTACATGAGCCCGGAGCAGGCGGAGATGAGCGGGCTGGATGTCGATACGCGTAGCGACATCTACAGTCTCGGTGTGCTGCTGTATGAACTGCTCACCGGATTGACGCCGTTTGACGCCAAAGAATTGATGAAAGTCGGTGTGGATGAGATGCGGCGAACGATCCGGCAGATCGACCCCATGCGTCCATCAAATCGGCTCAGCGGAATGACCGGCGCAGCTTCGACGGCGACGGCCAAGCGTTACGGAATGGAGGCGCATCGCTTGATCAGCCTTCTGCGCGGCGATCTGGATTGGATCGTGATGAAGTGTCTGGAAAAGGATCGGACCAGGCGCTACGAGACGGCCAATGGATTGGCGATGGACCTTCAGCGGCATCTCGACAACGAGCCGATCTCGGCCCGCCCGCCAAGCTCAATGTATCGGATGCGCAAATTCGTGCGGCGGAACAAGCTTTCCGCCTTGGCCGCGGGGGCGGTTGTGCTGGCGATTCTCCTTGGGCTGGGACTGGCCACGGTCGGATTTTTCCGCGCTCGCACGGAACGCGACCGCGCTCTGGCGGCGACGACGCTGGCCGATGAAAATTTCAAGCAGGCGCGCGCTGCCGTCGAGGATTTGCTGCGCATTTCCAATGAGGGACTCAAGGATGTGCCAGGCATGCAGCCATTACGCCTGGAATTGATGAAGGCGGTCATCGATCGCTATGAGCCATTTCTTGCCAAGCCGATTGCCGACCCCACTCCGCGGGCGGAATTGGCGCGGCTGTATGCGCAGTACGGCCTGCAAAAAAATGAGTCGACGGGCCGAGCAACTGCTTTTGTCGCAGGCGTCATGGCTGATTTTGAAAAAGCGCGAACAATCCAGGAACAATTGCTGCAGGAGCATCCGGGTGATCGTTCGCTCCGCTCCGATCTGGGTTGGACTCTGATTTTGGAATCGTGGTCGCCGCACGCCCTGCCACCGCCGCCCGAACAGACGGCAATGCGGGCTATTACGGTATTTCGAAAACTCGCTGCCGACGATCCCAGCGATCCGTTCGCGCGGGACGATCAGGTCTGGGCCAGTTTCATCTACACGCGACTGTATCCAGATTTGAATGACCCCGCGGTGAGGGCGATATCAGACGAAGGCGTCGCCATTGGCGAGAAACTGGTCGAGGAGTATCCGGCATCCGTTGAATTCCGACGCGATCTGGCAAATGCCTTCGAAGTCAACGAATTTAATCGGTTTGCATCCAGTCCGACACCCCAGGAGGCCCAGAAAGCATTGTCTGTCTTTCATCGGGCTCTGAAATTGCGAGAGGATATCCTGGCTGATCTCCTGGCCAATCGTCCAGATGCATTCTTGCCCCGACGCCCCGAGCAGTCCGAAGCGCAGATGGTCTATCCCAGCGTCCTCTACGCCAAATGCGATATCGGTTGGAGCTATGGCCTGGGCGCAGTTGCCTATAGGACGCTGCACGATTGGCACAACCTTGCCAGCGTACACGACCAAGCTGCCGGGATTTGGAAAGATGTGGTGGAACACAGCCCCTCGGTAGCGGCGTTCACCGAGACGCTCGCCCACGAGTTCCAATACCGTGTCAATGCGGCGAAGAACGACAACGATCGCCGTGAAGTTGCGGCCTGGTCGCGCGATGCTGTGGAGTTCTGGAACCGGCAGTTCGAGCTCCATCCAGATCTGCCGAATTTGAAGGCATACGCCGACGCCGCGGCGAAGCAGGATGCCCAAGTCGCCAAGTGGCTGGCGACGCCCTCCACGCGACCGTAGCAGTCCGATGAAAGCAAAGGACCATTACTTTTGTCTGGCATTACTCTTCGAGTATTCCCGATTTAACCGAGAGAATGCGATTGAAACACGCCCATCCCGGCACCATCCTGTACGTGTCGATGAGTACCTCTCGTGATAGTCCGAGATGCAGTCGCAGGTCAGTGGAGCTTAAGCAGATTCGTTAATCCCAAACCAAATCCTCGATCCCATCGCAGAAACGCAGAAAAAGTTCGATTGGTGTCCCGTCACTCCGATTTGATTGGATGCAGTTGAACTCGGCTTATTGTCGATCCCTAAGTATCTAACAATGCTGCTCTTAGCGAAACAATTGCATTGTTATTGCGAGAGATATTTAGAGCAAAAATAATGACTTATGGCGGAGAACAAACAAGATTTGAACTCGGTCTCAAGCTCTAGGTAGCCCGGACATTCATTTCTCTGCAGTGACAAAGGCTGCCAGGTAGATAAATCCAGCGAAGTTGGCGGCCTTTTTTTCATATCGCGTGGCCACGCGTCGGCAGCGACGGATGCGGCAGAAGAATCGCTCGATG
>DASXDR010000050.1:0-52440 GCA_036490535.1 Tepidisphaeraceae bacterium
AGCGTGTGGTGCTCAATCGTAAAAACTCCCTGTTCGTCGGCAACCAGCGCGGCGGCCAGACCGCGGCGATCCTCTCCAGCTTGACAAGTACCTGCCGCCGGCACGACATCAATCCCCAGCATTATCTCACGCAACTGCTGATCAACCTGCCCGCCACGCCGATCAGCCAGTTGCCACACTGGTTGCCGGATGTGTGGAAGCAGACGCTCTCCGCGCCGCAGAGGTGAGGAGGGTGGTTTACCAATCGCTCACGGTATCACGACGGTCGCCGCGCTGTTTTCCTGAGCCGTCCGACACGGGGCGACTTGCCTCAGTCTTTGCAATCTCCGGAATATATTGCCCTTTCTGGGGTGCTTCATTAGCCAGTCTGGAAGGACGGGTGTTCAAAGGCCTTCGACCATGATGTGACATAAATTGCTCCTTTTGGTTTCAGCAATTGATGGATGCAAGCAGCATACCTACCAAAAGAAAGAAGCCCCGGATGTGTATCCGGGGCTCCGAATCATTTAGTAAATTTCAACAACCGAAATTACCAGCCATTGATTCCGCTCAGCACGGTGTAGCAGCTGTTGCTGTTAGTGGTATTTCCACCGAAGAGGCTGCCTTTGGAACTCTTGGAATTGCAGGCACTCAAGAGCTGGCTGATGCTGCACTTGGTGTTGTTAGAGACACCGAAGCAGCTGCCATTGGAACCGACACTGTAGGTGTCGCATGCGGCTCCATCGCATTGCACGCTGAATCCATAAGCCGCGCCGCACAGGCCGCCGAGTGAAGCATCGGTTGTGTAGACGTTCAAGCAGGCAGCGAGCACTTCACACTGGGTCTTACAGCTGCTGGTCTTATACAGCGTTTGGAAGTAGCTGCAAACCTGGGAGTTGGTCTTGCCGGCCAGGCAATTCGTGCCGCAGCTGCTGCCGTAGAGGTTTGGATAGCAGCTGGCCAGCCAGTTGCCCAGTGTGCAATCGCTTGAACCGCTGCCGAAGGAGCAGATCAGTTTCTGGCCGTTCGTGCCGTTCCAGAACGTGCAGGTTGCAGTGCAACCCGAGACGCCGGAGCAGGCCTTCCCGGGGAGTTCGCCGAAGTTGTAATTTTCGCCATCGGTGCCGCAGACAACCTTGAGGTTGGAGAACAGGTCGTTAGAAGCGGTTCCGCCGGCGCCGGTGCCAAGCGTGTCTTTGCCATCGACGTAACCTGCCGGGGTGATTTCCTTGACGGAATAAGTACCAGCCTGGAGGCCCTGGAAGGAATAATCGCCATTGGAATCGGTGATGCGGAGCATGCTGACCGCATCGCCATTCTGGTCTTTGCCGGTGAGCAGGACGGTGACGCCAGCGATGCCGGTTTCATTCGAATCCTGCTTGCCGTCGTTATCCAAATCCAGATAGACGGTGCCGTTGACCTGACCGAAGCAGTTGGTCTGTGCTTCGCAGCCATCGTTGTCCGCGCTGATCAGTCGGCTCTGAGAGGAATAGGTGATATTCGAGCCTGCGGGTCCGAGTTGGTCGATCGCGTAACCGCACACCAGGTCAATCTGGTAATCGCAGTTGGGAATCTGCACGGTGATCGAGTTCCAACCCGGCTGCGCCATGATGGTCACCGACTGGAAGATCTGCTGCTCGGAAGCGTCATTGGGGTTCCAGTAATTATCCGGAGCCGTGTAGGTGACGAACGTCACCGGGTGGGGCGAGGTGCCGGTGTAATCGAAGTTGGCGGTGACTTCGTCGCCCTGGTTGGTGTTGCCACGCAGGTCGCTGACAGTCTTCACGCCGCAGGCATCCTGGATGCAGAACGAGACACAGGTGAAGTTGGACGTATTGCAGCAGCTGGACATGAAGTCATCGAAGTTATTGCCGGTAGAGGCCGGGTTGGACGAATTGACGGTGATCGTGTATTCGCCCGAAACCGGTGCCGTCTGCACCCAGCCGGTGGGAACTACTTCCTCGACCACGTAGGCCCCAGCCGCCAGGCTGGTGAAGGAGTAATTACCGTTGCTATCAGTGACAGCCGAAGCAATCACCTTGCTGGTATTGGAGCCGCTATACAGATCGATGGTCACGCCGGAAAGCGGGGTGTCATCGGAGGAGAATCCATTACCGGTGACGTCGTTGAATTTCGTGCCGGAGATCGAACCGCTAAAGGTGGTGCTAAGGCTTTCGTTCTTGCCATTGTCGACGGCCGTGTTGTTGGTTCCATTGCCGTTGTAGGTGGCGTGCCAGGTGTAGGTGCCATATTCGGTGGCCGTGACGCTGGGGGAGGTGTAGATGCCGTCGGCGGTGACATTCACCGAGCCAACCGTGCTGGTCGTGCCATCCGGAGCGGTCAAGGAGAAGGTGATCGTTCCGCCGCTGACGTTGTATCCGCCGGAGAGCGTAGCGGCATCGCTCATGATCGCGCTGCCCGCCAGCGTGCCACAGCCGCTCTTGAACGAGGCGGTCGTGACAATGCTCGGACTGGACTTTACGGACGTGACTGATTCATTCACGCCGTTATCCACCGCGCCATTGTTCAAGCCATCGCCGTTGTAGCTGGCGTGCCAGGTATAGGTGCCAACTTCGGTGGCGGTAACGGTCGGCGAGTTGTAAGCGCCAGCGCCGGTGACATTGACTGTGCCCACGGTCGTGGTTTTGCCATCGGGAGCAGTGATCGAGAACGTGATAGCGCCACTGCTGATGTGATACCCGCCGCTGATCGTGGCGGTATCAGAGAGAACCGCGCTACCAACCACACCGCTGTTTGTCTCGGCGGCCTTGGTCGCAATTGCTGAGTTGGCCTTGACGGTCGTGACGGACTCGTTTGTGCCATTGTCGATAGCGCCGGTATTCAGGCTGTCGCCGCTATAGGTGGCGTGCCAGGTATAGGTTCCAACTTCCGAGGCCGTCACGGCAGGGGAGTTATAGGTGCTGTCACCGCTGACATTCACCGTTCCAATCGTGCTGGTCGTGCCATCGGGAGCGGTCAGGCTGAAAGCGATCGTACCCCCAACGTTGTATCCGCCGGTGATCGTGGCCGCATCACTCAGGATCGCGCTGCCCACCACGCCGCTTGCAGTTTCGCTGGCTTGCGTGGCAATCGCCGGGCTGGATTTGGCGGTGGTGACGGATTCATTAGTGCCGTTATCCAATGCGCCGTTGTTCAATGAATTGCCGCTGTACGTGGCGTGCCAGGTGTAGGTCCCGACTTCCGTGGCGCTAACCATCGGCGACTTAAAGGTGCCGTCGCCACTCACATTCACCGTGCCGATGGTGCTGGTGCTTCCATCCGGAGCGGTGAGGGTGAAGGTGACCGAACCGCCGACGTTATAGCCGCCGGTGATGGTGGCCGCGTCACACAACGTCGTGTTGCCAACGATTCCACCATTGGATTCAGTCGCCTGCGTGCTGATCGCCGGGCTGGATTTGATCGTCGTAACACCTTCGTTAGCGCCATTATCCGAAGCGCTCGCGTTGTTGCTGTCACCGCTGTAGATCGCGTGCCAGGTGTAATTGCCAACTTCAGTTGCTGTCACGCTGGGTGAGCTGTAGATCGCATCACCAGAAACATTGACAGTGCCGACAGTGATCGTGGTGTTGTCTGGCTGAGTGAGCGTGAAGGTAATCGTGCCGCTCGGATTAAAGCCACCCGAAAGGGTTGCCTTATCGGTGAGAATAGAGCTGCCAACAATTCCGCCATTGCTTTCGGTGGCCTGAGTATTGATGGCCGGGCCAGACTTGATCGTGGTCACGCCTTCATTGGCGCCGTTATCCGAAGCGCCGACATTGTTGGTATCACCGCTATAGGTTGCATGCCACGTATAGGCACCAACCTCAGTTGCGAGAACCGAGGGCGAATTATAGGCGCCATCACCCGTTACATTGTCAGAACCTTCGGGGGTGGTGGTTCCATCCGGGGCAGTCAGCGAGAAGCTGATCGAGCCGCCGGGCATATATCCGCCAGAAAGCGTGGCAACGTCGGAGAGTTGCGAGCTGCCGACCACGCCGCCGCTGGTCTCGCTCGCCTGTGTGTTAATCGCTGGTCCGGACTTGGTGGTAGTAACACCTTCATTGGCTCCGTTATCGCTGGCGCCAATGTTATTCGTGTCGCCGGAATACGTGGCATGCCACGTGTAATTGCCGACCTGAGTAGCCAGCACGGTGGGGGAGGTGTAGGCGCCATCGCCGCCGACGGCAACAGAACCTTCGGGCAGAACCGAACCGTTGGGTGTGGTCAGAGTGAAGGTGATCATCCCGGTCGGCGAATCGCCACCGGAGAGCGTGGCCACATCGCGGAGCTGCGAGCTTCCCACGATACCGCCGTTGCTCTCGCTGGCCTGCGTGGTAATCGCAGGGCTGGATTGTACGGTTGTGACGGATTCATTGATGCCGTTGTCATTGGCGGAGAGATTCAAGCCGTTGCCACTGTAGCTGGCATGGAATGTATAGGTGCCAACTTCGGTAGCGAAAATGCTGGGCGAAGAATAGGACCCATCGCCGGTGACAGGAGAAGATCCCACTGGGCTGGTGGTCCCGTCAGGAGCGGTCACGCTGAAAGTGATCGTGCCGCCGGCAACGTTATAACCGCCGCTGAGTGTGGCCGAATCGCTGAGCATCGCGACACCAACCACTCCGCCGCCGGTTTCGCTGCCGACGGTGTTGATGGCAGGAGAGGCCTTGATGGTTGCGACGCCTTCGTTAGCGCCATTGTCGGACGCGCCAGTGTTGTTCGTGTCACCCGAGTAAGTGGCGTGCCAGGTGTAGTTGCCGGCCTGCGTGGCGAGCACGCTGGGGGATGAATAAGCGCCATCGCCGCTCACCGCGACAGAACCTTCAGAAATGGTGCTGTTATCTGGCTGAGTGAGAGTGAACGCGATCGTTCCGCCCGGGTTGAATCCGCCGCTGAGCGTGGCGAGGTCGGAAAGCTGTGCGCTGCCGACCACGTTGCTGGTTTCGCTGGCTTGCGTAGTAATAGCGGGGCTTGCCGGAGTGACGCTTACCGGCTCATCAGTCGGGCCGCTGGTGACCGAGGCGTTATCGGTATCGCCGTTATAGGTGGCGACCCAGTAATCGGTGCCAGTCGCGCTGGCGGTGTATCCAACTGACGTGGCAATTCCGCCCGAGAGAGTTTCGGTGTTGGTAAAGAGCAACGTGCTGGAATTCTGAACTGTAGCAGAACTATAAAGATTGAACGTCACTGTGCCGGTCGGATTATCCCCGCCGCTGACCGTGGCCTGGTCGGCGATGGACGTTCCAACAATCCCGGTGGCGGGTTGTTGGCTGGTGTTGATAGCCGGAGTGGCCTGCGTGGTGGTCACGCCTTCGTTGGCTCCGTTATCGGTAGCGGCGCCGTTATTCGTGTCGCCGCTGTAAGACGCGTGCCAGGTGTAGTTGCCGACCTCTGTGGCCAGAACCGAAGGCGAAGCATAATTGCCATCGCCACTGACAGGGAACGAGCCTTCAGGAATCGTCGTCTGATCAGGCTGCGTCAGCGTGAAGGTGATCGTGCCGGTTGGATAATATCCGCCGCTGAGTGTCGCGACGTCGGAAAGTTGCGAGACGCCGACAATGCCGCCCGCGGTCTCGCTGGCCTGCGTGTTGATCGCTGGAGCAGCCGGGCTGACGTCGGTCTGTTCAAAGAAGCTGTTGGTTTCGGAAGCGGGATTGTTATTGCTGTCGCCGCTGTAGCTGGCGTCCCACTGATAAACACCAGTGACTCCGCCCATGGTGGGGAGGGTGTAACCGGTCGGCGTGGTGTAGTTGCCATTGCCGTTAACATTGACCTGTTCGCTATCAACCAGGGTGTTGTTGTAATAGAGCGAGAAGGTGATCATGCCGGTAGTTTGATAGCCGTTGATCGTCGCGGTATCAGTGAGCGTCGGTGCGCCGTTGGCATCGAGCGTGACCGAAGCAGGATTGGAACTGGTGAAGAAGCTGGGCGTGGTGGGTGCGACGGCTTCAGATTCTTTCACTCCATCATCTGTTGCCGAGTTATTGTTGCTATCGCCGCTGTAAGTCGCGACCCAGAGATAGGACCCGGTTGCCAGGGGAATATAGCCGCCCGGATTTGTTCCGGTTGAAGTGTTGTAATTGCCATCGCCCGTGGCAATGACCTTGTCGCTGTACACTTGCATGTTAGCACTGTCGTACAGGGTGAAGGTGATGGTGCCCGTGGGACTATCGCCGCCGCTCAGATAAGCGTTATCCATCAACGGCACGCCGCTGCCGATGATCACCGTGCCATTGGCGATGGTGCTGATCGCCGGGCTGGCCGGGCTGACGGTTTCGGTTTCATTCACGCCGTTATCCGAGGCCGGATTGTTGTTGCTATCGCCGCTGTAGCTGGCGCTCCAGAGATAAGATCCCGGAGCGACAGGGATGTAGCCGATTGGCGTGACATAGGCGCCATCACCGGTGGCCGTCACTTGTTCCTGATCAACCGTATGACCTTGCGAATCGGTGAGCGTGAAGGTGATCATGCCGGTCGGGTTGTATCCGCCCGAGAGGACCGCGGTGTCGGTCATGATGGCTCCGCTGCCAACAATGACATTGCCTGCAGCCTGCGTGGAGATCGTGGGATTCACCGGACTGATAGTCGCGGTTTCATTCTGGCCGTTATCAGTGGCGCCGATGTTATTTTCATCGCCGCTGTAGCTGGCGACCCAGAGATAATTCCCGGCTGCCGTCGGGACATACCCGTTGGGGGTGCTGTAGGTTCCGTTCCCATTGACTGCAACCGCTTCCGTATCCAGCGTATTGCCGTTGCTGTCTTTCAGGTTGAACGTGATCATCCCGGTGGGGTAATACCCGCCGCTGAGCACTGCGGTATCCGTCAGAGCTGCATTGCTTCCCAGCGTGACCGAGTTGCCCGCAACCGTGTTGATGGTCGGGCTGGCTGCCGTCACCGTGACTTGCTCGTTGACGTTTCCGGTTTCCGAGATCGCATTGTTGTTTGTATCGCCGCTATAGGAAGCATCCCACTGATAGAGCCCCGTCGCCGCCGCCGAAGCCGGCAGCGTGTATCCGGTCGGCGTGGTGTATGCCCCGTTTTGCGTAACATTTACAACTTCTGTATCAATCGGCGTCGAGCCGTTGTTATAGAAGAGCGTGTAAGTAATCGTTCCCGTCGGACTATTCGCACCGACGAGATCGGCGGTGTCATCGAGCGTAACAGTAGAAGTTCCGAGGGCGACTGAGGTGACATTCGGTGTAGTATCGATCCCCGGCGAAGCTTTCTGCACTTTGGGAATTGTCCCAATCTGTCCGTTCACGCCGCCTGTGAAATTTTGGGTAAAGCTACCGGTGAAGGTGCCTCCGCTCAGAACCGTAGCGCCAATGTCGTGGCCGGCGAAAAGTGATTCCATTGAGCCGGTATCATTAGCGCCGATGCTGAAGTCAAAATAGAAATTCGCGGTGGGGGGTGTAGAAGACCAGCCAAAGTTGGCGATATTACCTTCCAGCAATACGCCCGAATAATCAACTGTGTGGGTGAGCGGATTGGTAGCAGTACCCGAGAGAATAAGGTTCGGGCCCGTCTGGCCAGGAATAATGTTGCCGTTCGGATCAACATTGAAGTTGATCGTCAGCATGCCATTGGAGATCGTATCTGGGAAGGTTGTCGAGCTATACCGCACCGAAACGGGCGTCGAGGTCGCGAAAAAGCCATCGCTTGTACTGGAATTGTAGGTGTAGGTGATTCCCTGGCTGGTCGAATTTTGAACCGTGATCAGCGGGTAGCTGGGAGTAATGGGTCCGTAGGACATCAGCCGGCGCGTTTCAAGCTGCTCGAATGCGTCCGACACGCATTGGCTGATTAAAGAGTGCTGGCGACGTGACGCGCGATATTCATTTCGTGACTTTTTCATGAGATCTCCGCCTGCCTAAAAAAATGCGGCAACACCGTTGTCGCAGCCCGGAAGCAGACATCTTCCGATAAGCCGGCAACAAAATTGTGAGCCGCTTGCAACTACGAATTAATTATTCACTTGTGCAATTCAGCGCGGATTCAGCCCATAGCCGGCTGTTTCCGCGAACGACGATAAAAGCTCGATGCTGCCAGAGCAGCCAGTAATCCTGTTCCAGCCTCCCAGGCTGCGGGCGTGGGAACCATCACAAACTCTTTCACATCTATAGGCGATCCACCCAACGCAGGGTCGGCTGTATAAGTCAGCAGGCCCCCGACAATGTCTCCCGCCTTGGCGTAAGGCGTGTTATCCTTTTCCCGGTACTCAAAGTAATAATAAATTCCAGGATTCGTTGTAACCGCACCAGAACTGATCAGGGTGTCCGAATCGAACATCGTGGTAAAAGTTGTTCCGCCGTCCAAGGTAATATCCTGGAATAACGCCGGCGTGCTAGCGCCGCTCAAGTCGGCGGTGAAATCGCCCATGTAGCTCGTGAGAGGATTGGTAACACCCGGGCCAATCAGCGGCGTGATGAGTGTCATCGAACCGGCAATTCCAGTAGCGACAGGGCTTGAGGTGGGATCATAAGTGTACATGAGAACGTCCACATCCGGATTAGCAACATTGCCGATCATCGTGCTGAGCACATCCGCTTTCGCCGAAGTGTTTGTCGCGCCCACCAGCACCATGCCCGCTACGCATAGGGCAGCACTAGAAATTACACCACCAAATAGTTTTGATTTCATGTTAGACACCCACGCTCCTGAGAATTGCATTGCTCCACTCCAATTAAACGCTATCGCGTAATGATTGGCATTTCTGCCCAAGACCCGTGTGACAACTATACTGCCATGCCAGCAGCAATCAAGATTATTTTCGGCAATTCCTGCGTCCCAAAACGAAAAATAATCTGGGAAATATGGGGGGATTATGCACTTTGCGCGTTAAAGCGAAGCTATCTCCGGCACCTCGCTGGGACGATGCCAGAGCAGGTGGTTTTGCCAATGGACATCATCGCGCAAGGGATAATCCAAGCGATAATGGGCTCCTCGGCTCTCTGTTCGGGCTTCTGCTGCTGTTGTAATCAAGGCACAGATCGTGAGCATGTTTTGAAGTTCCCAGCCCGCTATCGCCCCCTGGCTTTGGACTGCGAAGTCAAAAGTCTTATCCATGACATAACGCGACCAAAAGCCGATGATTTCCCGTGTTTCTGCCAATCTTGCCCCGTCTCGCTCAATTCCCACATTTCTCCACATTACTGAGCGCAAACTGCTCTTCACGTCAACTATGTCCAATTCGGTGCGGGTTGAGAGGGTGATGGTGTGTTCCAATCGGAGAGGAAACTTCACGTTATTTTGTTTGGCGCACTCCGCTGCATCGACGCCGGCGCGAGCGCCGAAGGCTAGGCCTTCTAATAAGGAGTTAGAGCCTAATCGATTTGCGCCGTGTAAGCCGCTGCAACTGGCTTCGCCTACTGCATATAAGCCATCGAGACTGGTTTTGCCCATTTCGTCGATTTCTACGCCGCCGATCATGTAATGAGCTGCCGGATGGACCGGAATCAGGTCCTGCGACATATCGATATCGAATTGGTCGACCAGTTTGGAGAGTTGGGGAAAGCGCTCGCGCACGCCGGTGAGATGGCGGACATCGAGAAAAACGTGTGTGAAATGCGTTTTGTGGATTTGCGAGACGATGGCGCGCGAGACAATATCGCGCGGGGCCATCTCGCCAGCAGGGTCATAATCTTTCATGAAGCGATGGCCGTTACGGTCAACGAGATATGCCCCTTCGCCGCGGACCGCTTCGGTGATCAGCGCTCGGCTGCTGCCTGCGACATATAAAGTAGTCGGATGAAATTGCACCATCTCCATATCGCGCAGCTTCGCCCCAGCACGATACGCCATCGCATGGCCGTCCGCGGTGGCGATGGCGGGATTGGTCGTTTCCCGATAGAGCTGCCCCGCCCCGCCAGAAGCAAGGATGGTGCGTTTGGCCCAGATGATATTGAGTTGGCCATTGATTAGCGCGATTGCTCCTAGGCAGCGATCTCCGTCGCTGAGCAGATCCAGCACAAACGATTTCTCCGAAATATGAATCGCCTCGCGCTGGCGAACGGTGCGGATCAGCGTCTGTGCCAGTTCTCGACCGGTCGCATCCCCATAAGCATGGAGGATGCGAGCAAAGGAATGTCCGCCTTCGCGCGTGAACGCCAGGCCATACGCTTTGGTTTTATCCTTATCAAAATTCGCGCCCCATTCCAGCAGTTCCAGAACGCGCTCGGGGCCTTCGGTAATCACCATGCGCACGATTTTTTCGTCGCACAGGCCGGCCCCGCCGACCATCGTGTCGCGCACATGCGATTCCACCGAGTCCAATGGCTGGAGCACGGCCGCGATCCCGCCCTGGGCATACCAGGTGTTCGATTCCGCCAGCGTATCCTTGGTCAGCAAAAGTACATCGACGCCGTATTCCGTCGCCGCGATTGCCGAGCGAAGCCCCGCAACACCTCCGCCAATCACCAGCACATCCGTGAAGCGCTGCGGCAACGCCGCAGCTTTGAACGGAACCAGATATCGTCGATCGCTAATCGTTTCGAGCATGGGAATCGCAAAGTCTACCCGGCAGTGGCACTTCAGTGCCACTGTTATCGCACTACTTTTGCGTCAAACGCACCCATTTTTCGTAATCAATCCGCGCCTGTGCGGACAAAGGATCCAGCTCCATAGCTTCGCGAAACTCCTGTCCGGCTGGCGCGACCTTTCCTTCTCTCATGAGTGCCACCGCTAAATTGTGATGAAACTGGCTTCGTTCCGGTTCCAGCGCGATGGCACGATGATAAAGCTCCGCCGATTGCTCGGCTTCTCCGCGCTGAAGAAGCATGTTCGCCAAATCATAATAGCTGTTGCTATCCCGATCATCATAGCGAATTGCCAATTGATATTGCTCAATCGCTTCATCGGTTTGATCCGATCGTTCCAGCGCAAAAGCGCGGATACGATGCAGCAGGGCGCAGTGGTTATCCGGATTCACCGCTTGCGCGGTCAGCGTCAATGTATCTCTCCAATCGGCCAAGCGAATGCGATCCAATGTCACAAACAATGCCGCAATCACCATGACGCCACCGAATAAAATCTTTGGCGACACGGAACGAATTATTCCTGCGATGCCCAACGCTATCCCGATCATCCCGAGATACATATAGCGATCCGCGACTGTGGAATAGCGCTGAAAAGTGAATCCGACGATGCCGCTGGTGGGCAAGGTCGCGACGAACAGGATCGCCAATCCCGCCAAGAGCCATTTTCCGATCCGTGATCGGTAAAAGCTCAACGCTAATAACGCAATCGCTACTGCGATCATCCATGTCCATTTGATCTGCCCCGTTTGCAGCAGATAGATCGGCGTACGCTGATAATCAATCGACAAATGCAACGGCAAAACCAGTTTGCACAAATAAAATGCGAAGCTGTCCGTCACCACCAAGGGCCGAAGATAGAATGCTATTTGCGTTGCGTGATAGGGTGATTGCGAAAGCCGCCCGATCACGAGAAATGGAATAACCAGAGCGCACCAGATTAAAATTGTTTTGATCCACTGTCGCGATGGGCGCTCGAGGATGAGCCATTCGATTAGCAGCGCAATTGCCGGCAGGGGGGTAGCAATGGCCTTCGAGAACAGCGCTGCCAATAGCGCAACGCAACTGAAAACAAACCATCGGGTTTTGCGTGTGCCTTCCGCTTGCGCTTGGCGCACATACGCCCACAATGCCATCGCGGAGAACATTCCGCACAGCACCGTATTGAAACTCGCGACCCACGCGATCGGCTCAACCTGCAACGGATGCAGCGCGAAAATCATCGCCCCGGTAAACGCTGCGAATGCCTGTTTTGTCAGACGATGCAGCAGAAGCAGCACGAACACGGAAGTCAGCAGATGCAATCCCAGATTGGCCAGATGAAATGCCGCGGGCGTCAGCGCGACATTCCCGCTCCACCATTGCTCCGCCCACGCGATAACCGCCCACAATGTGTAGCTCAGTGGTGCATACAATTCGAAATCCGCATGGCCCCAATATTGCCCAATTCTTCCCCAAGCCACCGGCAGAAAATCCCGGTTCTCGCTCAGCAGCAGCCAATCATCCCAATCCAGGAAATGAAAATGCGCAACGGGAGAAAAAGCGAAAATGATCAGGGCGGCCAAGAGGAGTGCCAAGCCGAAAAGCCATCGCCGTTGCATGAGTGCAGCAGCTTGCAGTTAAAGCAAGATGGCTGCAAGGCGCGCTCAATATGAATTTTGATCCAGTTCATCGTAGCACGGGCGTCTCGCCCGTGAATATTAGAAACATGGCCGAGACGGCCATGCTACGTAAACTGCCCTGAATTGAATCAGCTCGCTGCGCGTGCACTTTGCCGCTTGGAGTTGTCCACAAACACCCCGTGACTACGGAATTTTTCATAGCGGCGTTCCAGCAGATTCTCGATCTTGCAGCGCTTCAAATCGCGCAGCGTCTTGATCAGATACTGCTCAAGATTGTGAGCAGCCGTGTGCGGATCGCGATGGGCGCCGCCGAGCGGTTCCGGCACGATTGCATCAATAATACCGAGCTTGGACAGATGCTGGCTGGTTAATTTCAAGCTATCGGCCAATTGCTCTGCCCCATCATTCCCCTTGAACAAAATCGCCGAGCAGGCTTCGGGGCTGATGACCGAGTACCAGGCGAATTCCATCATCGCCACGCGATCCGCCACACCGAGGCCGAGCGCTCCACCAGAGCCACCTTCGCCGATGACGATGGCTACCACAGGCGTCTTGAGCCGTGACATCTCCATGATATTGCGAGCGATCGATTCCGCCTGCCCGCGCTCTTCCGCCCCAATTCCTGGATACGCCCCCTGTGTATCAATAATCGTCACTACTGGGAGATTGAACTTCTCCGCCAGCTTCATGGCCCGCATCGCCTTGCGATACCCTTCGGGATTCGCGCATCCAAAATTACAGCGGATTTTTTCCTTGGTTTCTTTCCCCTTTTGATGGCCGACCAGAACAACCTTTTGCCCACCCAATCGAGCCAAACCGCAGATAATGGCTGGATCATCCCCAAAATGCCGATCGCCATGCAACTCGCGAAACTCCCGGCAGATCATCTCAATATAGTCCATGAGCTGTGGCCGCTGCGGATGCCGGGCGACTTGCACGGTTTCCCAGGCGCTCAGATTGTCATAGGTCTTTTTGAGCAGGGCGGTGTAATTGCCACGAAGCTGGCGGAGCTCCTTGGAATAGTCGATGCCCTTCTGCTCCTGAAGCACTTCGAGCTCGCCGATCTGCTGTTCCAGCAAAGCGACGGGTTTCTCGAATTCGAGCAGTGTTCGGCTCGGTGCGTTTACGGTTTTGTTTACTACGGGAGTCTGTTTTGGTTCGGCTGCTAAAGTTTCTGGCATATATTTCGGCCTGTTGTTATACGACCAGGCCGCCTTCAGGGTTGGCACTCCTTACCATTTACCTTCGCGTCCGTACTTAAAACGCCCTGCCGATATCCCCTGCCAGATCTCGGCGGCTTAACTGGACGGGTAGGTTAGCGCGCCGCTAAGTTTGAATCAAGAGCGTAACATTGACGTGACAGGTAAAATGGTCCAATATACTGATGTAACTGCCTTTACAGTAATGATTTCAAGGAAATTAATACCGGCCAACTAAGGATTATCGGACGATGCGCAACCAGACCTTGAGCATAATCGGGGTAGGCCTTCTGGGAGGGTCGATTGGCCTGGCGGCAAAAGAGCGGCTAAAGGGCGTGCGTGTGATAGGTTACGGCCACCGTGCCTCCACCCTGCAAAGGGCTTTGAAATTGAAAGCCATCGATCAGCCCGCTGACAATTTGGCCCAGGCAGTCGCTGGCGCCGACCTGGTAATTTTGTGCACACCCGTCGGGCTGTTTGGGAAAATTTTGACGGATATAACGCCCCACCTGAAAGACAATGCAATCGTGACGGACGTCGGCAGCACCAAGGCATCGGTGGTGAAAGCCGGCGAAAAAATCATCGGGCGAAGATTTGTGGGCAGCCATCCGATGGCCGGTAGCGAGAAGCGGGGGGTGGAATATGCCACCACTAATCTCTTTGAGAATGCCCTTTGTATTTTAACTCCTACGCGCAGGAGCGATCCCGCCGCCGTGCGAATGGTCTCGGAATTCTGGAAAACACTCGGCTGTCGGCTGATTAAGATTTCTCCGACGGAGCACGATCGCATGCTGGCCGAGGTGAGTCATCTGCCGCACGTGGCGGCGGCAGCGTTGATGGGTATCCCAAGCCAACGAGCAACCAAGCTTTGTGGCAAAGGTTTTTTGGATACCACCCGAATCGCCGCCGGCGATGGGGCGCTCTGGCGGGATATTCTGCTGGATAATCGCCAGAACATGCTCTCGTCACTAGCCAAATTGCGAGGCGAGCTGGAAACGGTCGAACGCCTCATTAAAAAAGGCGATCAGGCGGGGCTGGCGCGCTGGCTCGATGAGCGGCGGCGGAAGCGTGAACGATTGACTCCAAACAGGACATTAGATAAATTGTGGGGGCGGCTGGATAGTCGCACTTGAGAGTCCGGTTTGGATTCTGGCCACATGCTTCCGGATGGAAGCAAACCTATGGTTGCCCGGTAGGGTTTACTCTATAGGCTCATTTCTTGCGGCTAGTCTCCAATTCCTAATCTCGAGAGTTCGTTTAGGAGACTAGTATGTCTACGCAATCGCTCATTGTTCGCTTTACCGATGCCGCTGTTCAGCCGGAGCATCTACCCAAGGATCGCTCCTGTATTGTCCGCCGCATCATCGGATCCGTTGAGATGAAACAGCTTCTGCCTCTTTACCACGATTCGGCGTTAGGGCCGGATCCTCGCTCAGCGCGCCGAAACCGAGTCATCGACGATATCCTTAGATCTCTCGCGGAAAGTAAAGAGGTTGGTCTCGATCTCTTCGCCAATAGATCCAAAGGAATTCTGCTCGGGACGGGAAATTACAAGT
This sequence comes from Tepidisphaeraceae bacterium, assembly GCA_036490535.1. Lineage (GTDB taxonomy): Bacteria > Planctomycetota > Phycisphaerae > Tepidisphaerales > Tepidisphaeraceae > DASXDR01. The sequence continues at coordinate 14,889 of DASXDR010000050.1, forward strand.
CGCTCGACCGGAACCGATACCGCGTTATTTTTGACGACCCTGAGGTGGAAGGCATTCTCGACGGGGGCCATAACATGCTCGGGATCGGGCTCTTTATGCTAAAGGATCTCATGGATGAGCGGGAGTGGAAGCAGGTGAAATCGTGGGACGACCTTCTGAATGTCTGGCCCAAATATTCTGCAGATCTTGAAGGCCATAAGGACCAGTTTGATACTCTGATTCCGGTTGAGTTGCTCGTACCCGCGCGCGATGACGAACAAACTATTGATGAGTTTCGGTCAGCACTGATCGATATCTGCGCCGCGCGCAACAATAATGCGCAGCTTCCATTGGAGGCCGCTGCCAATAAGAAGGGCTTCTATGAAGAGATCAAGGAGCAAGTACCAGAGGATTTGTCAATACGCGTTGAATGGAAGCCGAACACATGGGAGGCGGAAGGCGAGACGCATCCCGTGAAGGTCCGTGATTTAGTTGCCTTAGCGTGGATTCCATTGAATCTTCTCGACGATGAAAAAGCCCTTCCGGTTCGAATTCGCGTGTCGCCGCAGAACATCTACCGAAACAAAGGAGAATGCTCGAAACTGTTCGACGATCTCATGCGGAATTCAGAGGTGACTAAGAAAGGCGACGCATCACGTCATCGATTGATTCATGCCGGAGTAAAAAGTGCATTCAAGGTTCTTGGCGATCTCCCTGAACTTTACGACCAAATTTATGAGGACTTTCCGGACGCATTCAACAGTCACAATCGACGTTTTCGCTCGAATCCAATCGTAAAGCTTTACGATCCAGAGGGACGGCAAGATGCTAGGGCCGCCGGAAAAGACGTTTCTGGCTTTACTGCGACGGAGCCATTGACTCCATTCATGCGCCGGGCAGTGCACGCCAAAGGCACCTCAAAACCTTGCAGCTATCCCGAAGGGCTCATTGTTCCGCTCGTGTATGGCCTACAGGGCCTGATGGAGGTAGCGAACGGTAAGATCCGCTGGGCGGTGGACAATCCAGCGGCCTTCGTGCGAAAGGTTCTTCCCGACGTTGCTGGCCAGTACGCTCTCGTGCTTGAGCTTGGGAAGTGGGATCCACAAAAGATTGCGAAGGCACCCGAATCTCACGAATTTGCGGTCCAGCAGTTCCGTAATTCGCTTCGTGGAAACTAGTGGATTGAATACCAGAAAAACTTCCACAATTTAGGCAATGCCCTCGCGAAACAGCGGGGGCATTGTCTTGCGATAGCTGAGTAATCAGACCAATGGTAGCGATGGTAAGAACTGATTGATGAACACTCGAAAAACGCCGAATACCAGTGGCCAATTGCCTTTCTCTCAGTGTTCAGCGTTGCGATCCAAAATCGCCTACAATACCCCCTTATGAAAATGCCCACCGTAGCCATCGTCGGCCGGCCTAATGTCGGAAAGTCCTCGCTGCTCAATGCTTTGGCGGGGAAGTTGATTTCGATCGTGCAGGATATGCCCGGCGTGACGCGCGATCGCATTTCCTTTCCGCTGCGCGTGCCGGCCGGGCCGCCGAGTCGCCCCGATTTTCGCTATGTGGAGCTGATCGATACCGGCGGATATGGGTTTGATGATCCGGATTTGAGTAAGCAAATCTTGCAGCAGATTGAATTGGCGATTGCGCGAGCCGATCTGGTTTTCTTTGTGGTCGATTGTCAGGCGGGTTTGAACAGTGGGGATCAGACGATTGCCAAAATGCTCCAGAAGCTAGGCGTGAAGGTGGTCATTCTCGCCAACAAAGCGGATTCGCCCAAAGCAGATACGGCTCTCGGTGAATTTGCGCGGCTCGGGTTCGGTACACCAGTCGGCGTATCAGCACTGAACAATCGCAATCTCGACGACATCTTCGCGGCGATTCGCAAAAACATGGATTTGAAATCCGCACCGAAGGAAATTCCCGAGCCCGCCATGCTGCTGGCCATCGTCGGCAAGCGCAATGCCGGCAAATCCACTTTGGTCAACGCTGTCGCGGAGTTATATGGCCAGGAGGCCGACCGTGTGATCGTCTCCGAGGTGCCCGGCACCACGCGCGATTCCGTCGACGTGCAATTTGTAAAAGATGGCAAAACGCTCACGGTTATCGATACCGCCGGCGTGCGCAAAAAGCGGCAGATGGTGAAGACTGATATCGAGTTTTATTCATTTCATCGTGCCGAGCGTTCCATTCGCCGCGCCAACGTGGTGATGCTGCTGATGGATGGAACAGAATCGATCAGTGAGCCGGACAAGAAATTGGCCGCTTATATTGCCGAGCAATTTAAACCCGTGCTGCTGGTGATTAATAAATGGGACCTCGCGATGGGCTACGCGCGCGAGCAATTTCTGACTGTCGAGAAAAATAAAATCGTCAGCAATGAAGAGTTGATGGAGAAGTTCGAAGAATACGTCCGCCACGAGCTGCGACATCTGAACTACGCCCCCATCGCGTTCATCACCGCCAAGGATTCCAAAAATGTGCAGGTCGTTCTGGATTTGGCTCAGCACCTGCACAACCAGGCCAATACGCGCCTCACGACCGGCCAGCTTAATCGCGCCATTCAGCAAGTGTTGGAAGAGCGCACCCCGTCCAGCCCCACAGGCCGCCGGCCCAAGATTTATTACGCCACGCAGGTCGAGGTGAATCCGCCCACGATTGCACTGTTTGTGAACAACCCTGATTTTCTAAATGAAGCCTATCGCCGGTTCATCGTAAACCGCCTGCGCGAATTGCTGCCCTACGCGGAGGTGCCGATTAAGCTGCTGATCAGAGGCAAAAGTGGTGACCGGAACCAAAATGAATTGACCGGAAATCCGCCCGAAAGACGAAGGGATAACAGACGAATAACCAAGCGGCAAAGAATTAGAAGGTAATTGAACCGCTTGTTAGAGGTACATCAGAATTTGTTTTCTGTCCCGCCGTCTTGGACTATAATTTTATGATGAGACATCGCCAGCATGACATCGTTGGTTTGGAGATCGCCAAACGGGTCGCTACAGGTTTGCCATCACACCCCGAATGGATTGAACTCGCCAAAACGAATTTGAGCCGTTGGAAAAAACGCAACCATGACTCTGCCAGCTTAGTGGCTTGTTACGAAGAATGGGAACATATTCTTCAGCAGCCGATGTCGGAAATAATTTCAATCCTGTTAACACAGACGGAGCAAGGAACGCGCTTGAGGCAGAATTCTCCGTTTGCGGGAGTCCTATCGGCTGCTGATGTTTGGCGAATTAAACGGCAAATCAATGAAGCAACAGCAGCTTGAGCATATTCTGCGTGCCGCCGCTGGAATCACTGGCGCGGACGAATTTGTTGTAATTGGGTCACAAGCAATTCTCGGACAGTACGCCAATCCCCCCGATGAATTAGTGGTTTCAATCGAAGTCGATTTGTTCTCGCTACGCGATCGCGCCGACGCAGAGTTGATCGACGGTAGTATTGGCGAAGCATCACCGTTCCATCAAACATTTGGTTACTATGCGCACGGTGTCGCAGAAGAGACAGCTACTTTGCCAAGAGGGTGGAAGCAGCGATTAGTTTTGTTGAAAAGCCCAGCGACGGCGGGTGCAACAGGACTCTGTCTGGAAGTGCACGATTTAGCTGTGTCAAAATTGGTTGCGGGTCGAGAGAAAGATGTGCAATTCATTGCTGGATTATTGCGCAACCACCTTGCTGAGGAACGCACCGTTCGAGAGCGACTGGCGGAAACGCAAATTGATGTTCGTATCCTAGAAGCTTGTCGATCGCGGCTTGAAAAAGCCAAAGAAATGATTTGAGATAAAGTTATCCTGCCGCTCGACCCGCCTGCAATAACTCCAGTGGTTTTTTCAGCGCAACCGAAATTGCCGGTGCCGCACCCGCGATCAGGGTGATCAGAATCATCGCCGCCACACCTATGCCGATGACTACCCAGGGGAAGGCGTGAAAAACACTGGGAAGAGTTAACCCGGCGACGATGGCGGCGACTTGTTGCGCGGAGATGGCCATCTCCATGCCAGCGACGATTCCCAAAACACAACCCACGATAGCGAGAAGAATAATTTCGGCAGTGACCAGGCGAAGCAGTTGGCCGCGCGTGATGCCGATGGAGCGCAATACGCCGAATTGCCAGAGGCGCGAGCGCACCGAAGCCATCACCGTGTTTACCACGCCGAGCGACGCGACCGCCATGGCTGCGAAAGCGACCGTGCCAGCCAATAGGAGCAAGTTGCCAAAAGTGGATTGGAGTTTCGCCTTGATCTCGCGCACGTCGCCGGCGTCGAGGCCCATCATTTTCAGGTTGTGGCGGATCTGGTTGAGAATGGTTTGCCGGTCGATGCCGGGTTGCAGATTGGCGGCAAAGCAGTAAACACCCGTAACCCCAAAATCATTTTCCGCATCCTGAATGGTTCCAAAAACACTGGCGATGGTGCGCTGCTGAAATTGTTTGCCGAGATCAAACACGCTGACCATCACATCGATGCCGGGGGAATAGACAACGCCGGCGATGGTGTAATTGACGATGCCGTGCTTGCTCGTTTTAAGCGGAATTTTATCGCCGACCGTGAGGCCTTTGAGCTTACGAAATTCTTCGGTGACGATGATGTGACGGCCCTGTTTGAGCATCGCCGTGGCTGATACGGGATCGCCCGCGGTGAATTGCAGGTCCATCATCGTAAATGCTTTGTCCGGATTGACGCCAAAGAACATGGTGGCATCGGGGACCAGCGCAAGGCCCACGCCGATGGCGAAAATATTGCTGCCGAATTGCGGGCTGCAGAGGGTAATCGGCATCACCTCTTTGATGCCGGGCAACGCAGCGACTTTGGGCATGTCGCTGAGTTTGATTTGATCGGTCGATGAATAAATAAAAATATCCGGGAATTTGTCAGGCAATCGCCAGCTCGCCAGCAGGCTGCGGCCATGCACCTGCATCACGACCAGCACGGCCAGACCCACCATCATCGCTGCCGCGGTACCGGCCGATCGCCAGAGCGAGCCGGATAACTGCTGACGAAGAAGTGTAAATCGAATACCAAGTATGGCCGCTAACACTGGCCCAAAAGCATTCTCTAGAAACGCGATCAGCATCGGAGCGATCAGGAAGAAGCCGACAAAGATTGCAGGAATGCCAAGAATAATGTGGCCATAGAGTTGAATCGCCCGCAATGTTCCACTGGCATTGTCACCGGTTAGCCGCTGCCAAGGCAGAAAAAGCAGCAGAGGATCGGACGCAATCAAAAGCAGACCGATAAGCGCCGGAATGAGATGCATTCCATGCGAAGATGGCTGTGAGAGCGGATTCATCGCTTCCAGCGGCTCCACGCGCATCGCGCCCCATGCAGGGAGAAAACTTGCGGCTAGAGCGGCGGCGAGCGAGCCGGCGATTCCCAATGCCACGCCTCCACGGCTTAGCACCACGCCAGCGACAAACATGTCCGGAAATTTCAGAGAGAGTAGTTTGATCCACAGCCAACCGAGCGGCGTGCCAAGAAGAATGCCCGCACCAGCGAGGATTAAAGCTTCAATAATGACGAAGAATGCAACCTGGTTTTTCAGAAGGCCGATGGCGCGCAGCATGGCAAGGATGCGCTGGCGTTCCAGGACGCCCATGGAGAGCGATGAGAAGAGAATGAACGCTGCCGCGCCCATGGAGACAGCCCCACCCATCATGCTGAGCATCTGCAGACCAGCCAAGTTTTTGTCGAGATTTTCCTGCACCTGCTGATTGGTTTCGATGTGCAAAGCGGGGTCGATCTTATCCAGGCGTTTTTGCCAATCCGCCACGAAGGGCTCGACTTTCTCACCTGTCTTGAGATCGATCATAATGCGGCTTACTTCGCCGGGCTGGCCCGGTTCGAGCCATTGCTGCAAGGTTCTGAGCGGCACGTAACCACTGAGAATTTCTCCCTGGATTATGCTCGGCTTGTGCACGATGCCGACGACTTTCAGATTCAAATCGCCGTGCAGGCTGGGAAAGGTGACCGTAGCGCCGAGCTGCGCGTGCAGTGCCGCCAGCGCTCCTTCATCCAGCACCACAAAATTGCCGGTCGAATCGTCAAACCATTTCCCTGCCACGACGCGCAATTGATCAACCTGATAATCCTTGTCGCGATCAATGCCATTAAGGGTGATGTGGCGATTAGTCAGAATCGCCTTATTGGGATCCAGGAGAAACGCACGGGTTTCCAGCCGGCCTATCGCGGTGCGCACGTGCTTGTCGGCGCGAAGTTGCTCTACAATAGATTCGGGAATTTCCTGCTTCGAGACATCGCTGCGCTCGATGGTGGCATCGGTAGCGCCCAGGTGCACGTCCACAAAATGATGAATCCCTGCCAGCAGCGAGGCGTAGCCGCTGGTCGTGGAGACCACCAGACTGACAGCCAGCGCGACGGCGATGATCGTCAGGATTGCGCGAACCTTGCGGACCATTAACTGCCGGGATGTGAGCTTGAATAGCAACATGATTTTCATAAAGCCGCCGATGGTATCGGCGGAAAACTGGCCGCCGATACCATCGGCGGCTTTATTGTTACATATTGGCCGCTAACACGCCGGCGTAGCGCTGCGCGAGGGCCGCGGGACCGTCGGATTCATTGACGGCGAAGCGGTCGATCAATTTGCCGTCTTTCAGTATGACCACTTCCTGCGCGGTCGCTGCGACGACTGGTTCGTGGGTCACCATGATAATGGTTTTTTGATGGATCACGCATAAATCGCGGAGCAGCTCGCAGACACTGCGGCTGTTGACGGAATCCAGATTGCCGGTGGGTTCGTCAGCGAGAATTACCGCTGGATCACTCGCCAGTGCTCGGCCGATGGCCACGCGCTGCTGCTCGCCGCCGCTCATCGCATCGGGGCGGTGCGTGCGACGTTTTTCCAGACCAAGAATTCTCAATAACTCGGTGATCTTGGCCTCCGATTCGCGGCCATTTTTTCCTTCCAGCATCAATGGCAAGCCCAGGTTCTCCTCGGCCGTGAGCGTCGGAATCAGATTGAACGATTGGAAAACCAAACCAATGTTGCGGCGGCGAAAAAGGGTCAATTCGCGATCATTCATGCGCGAAATGCCTTGGCCGTTGATGAATACCTCGCCTTCGTCGGGCTGCGTCAGCCCTGCCATGAGGTGAAGAAGGGTGCTTTTGCCCGATCCGCTGGCGCCCATGATGGCGAGGAACTGGCCGCGATCGACTTGCAGACTCACGCCATCCAGCGCCTGTACGGGGCGGTCGCCTTGCTGATATTTCTTTTTGACGTTTTCGACAACCAGTGGAGCCATGAAAGTCCTATTCAAATTGAAGAGAACGCGAAGGCACGAAGACGCGAGGGAATTACCGCGAAGAAATACAAAAACCTTTTCTTAATTCTCCGCGTTTCTTCTTCGCGCCTTCGCGTTCTCTTGAAGAATACCAGTAAGCTGCCGAGAAATCATCGCCCATTTCTGCTACTATTCTCGACCCATTATGGCGACACTGACTTACCGCACTGCTGGCGAATCTCATGGCCCAGCCCTATTGGCGCTGATCGAAGGAATGCCCGCTGGTGTTCCCGTGGACAAGGTTTTCATTGATGCCGAGCTCCGCCGCCGGCAGGGGGGATATGGACGCGGGGGCAGGCAGAAAATCGAAACCGATGTGGCGCAGATTCTTTCCGGCGTTCGCCGCAATAAGACCATCGCCTCGCCGATCGTGCTGGAAGTGATTAACAAGGATTCTCGCCTGGATGATGCGCCGGCGCTGCATCGGCCGCGGCCTGGCCATGCGGATCTGGCGGGGTCGATTAAATGGCTCACCACCGATTGCCGGGAAACTTTGGAGCGCGCCTCGGCCCGTGAAACCGCGGCGCGCGTGGCGGCGGGTGCATTGACGCGCAGCTTGCTCAAGGAATTTGGCATCGAAGTTTTCGCTTATGTCCTGAGCATTGGCTCGGTGACCGCGAATATTGACTGGTCGCAATCGCTGGAAAATATTCAGTCTGCTCGCAATGCCGGGGATTTATTCAAAGAGTGGGTCGCCTGCCCCGATCCTGATGCTGCTGAGAAAATGCGCACCGAAATTCAGAAAGCCAAGCAAGCCGGCGACACGCTAGGCGGCCTAGTCGAATGCCGTGTTTTTGGCTGTCCACCAGGCCTGGGAACTTGCGTGCACTATGATCAAAAACTCGATGCGCGATTGGCGATGGCGGTCATGGGCACGCAGGCGTTTAAGAGTGTCGAGATCGGCATGGGTAAGGATGTCGCGTTTCTTTTTGGTTCCAAGGTGCATGACGAGATTGGCTACGATGCCGCTGCCAAAAATTCCACGACACTCGGCTTCACCCGCAAAACCAACAATGCGGGCGGCCTTGAGGGCGGCATGACCAATGGCCAACCCGTGATCGTTCGCGGAGCAATGAAACCCATTTCTACATTGGCCCAGCCGCTGGAATCGGTCGACCTGAATACCAAGCAACCCGACAAAGCCGCCTACGAGCGTTCAGATGCCTGCGCTGTTCCCGCAGCCAGCGTGATTCTGGAAAACATCGTCGCTTTCGAAATCGCTCGCGCCATGATCGAAAAATTTGGCGGCGATTCGCTGATCGAAATGAAAGCCAATTACGATAATTTCCTCAATCTCGCCCGTCGCCTGCCGCTGGCGTGAACTAACCGGGAGCGATAATTCATCGCGATCCAAAGGGCGATGATCTCGCCGATCACTAACACCCACAAAATTGGCCCCGCATAATCGCCAAAATGATCTCCGATAAACTGAATATGAAACGACGTCTTGCCGTGCAGGCATTGCGCGGCCACGCCAGCTAGCTTGATCGGCATCGCAGCGAAAAGTTCCGTGCCACCGAGCGAAGTGACTTTGGTGAACGTAAAATTTTCCAGATAGACCTGTAAATAAACACCCAGCGCAAAATCCAATGCCCAACCCGCGATCAGCCATTGCAAAATCCATCGCGGCATGGATGGGACGAGCGCCGCCACGGCGCTGATCGCAATTAGAGTGATCGGTTGCACCACTGCATGCGCAGCACTGAATGGCTCCAGATCGCCCACGGTGGCTAGCCCCACAGGGATGCAAAATAAAATCAGCCCGATCCAAAACCAGCTTTTGCGATTCCCAATTTGCCGCCAGAAAATCCACATCGCAATGATCGCCGCCACTGATCCAATCATCAGAAAAACATTCTGCTGATAACAGTAGAACGCCGCATCGCGTACATAGCCGAGCGTCGATTGATCGCGATAAACGATATGCAGTCTTCCCACTGGCGGTGGGATAAGAGCGTAATAAATATTCAAAGCGATCTTGTTGATGTTTGCCGCTGCCGATAATTTTTGTGAACCGCTGATAGTGGTCGTGCTGGCAATGGTCCCGCCCAGCCCATAGCGATAAATCGACCAGGAAAACCACGTTCCCAGTAGCGCCGCTGAGACAATGAAAATATGAATCGCCTCACGCCAGCTACTCGAGCGATTTCGCAACCATTGCCAGAGATAATGCAAGCCAATAAACAGCGCAAGCGGAGCCGCCGAGTAATGCACCAGACATCCCGCTGCAAGCATAAGAAATGCCAGCACCCGCCGCCCGCGCAGATATAGCGCAATCGCCAGCAGCACATAAAACGCAGAGAACAATTTCGTCCAGGTATAGGTCAGATTCTCCGCGAAAAACGGGCTGGACATCAAAGCAATCACCAGATACCAGAACCCGCGCTGCCCGCGCCGCCAGAAATGGTTGAGCAGCAGCGAACACGTCAGAAATGACGTCAAATTGATAATTGCAAAACAAAGCTCGAATGCTTCGAATCCTTTGCCCACCTGCGCCAGAAAAAACGCAGCGAGCAGATTCATCATCGGCGGCCGCGCGGGCAGCGTGTAAAGATCGAGAAAGCGATAATTGATCGGACCGCGATGCAGGAAAAATTCGGTGCGGTCATAGTGCTCCGCCCAATCACCTGCCCACAGGCCCCCTGAGTAAATGCGGATCAGGGAGAGCAAAATAAAAGTCCAGAAGGCAAGGATGAAAAAGCCGATGACGGTTCGCCGCACGGCATGATTTCTCAGCAGCCGAGTGATATCTGGCAACTCGAAAAGAAAAATAATAATGAAGATCAATGTGCATGCGTAACACCATTGCCAGTGGATGCCGGTCAGATAAATCGCCGTGGCGAAGAGATAGATGATGATTCCGGACAGGCCGATCGCGCTGCAAAATCGCAGCAGGGGGGGAAGGCGCATGGATCGCGTGATCAGCATCCCCGGACCCAGGCCGCTGACGAGGAGAAGAAAAATCAGCAGCGAAAGTTGCACGATCACGATTGATTGTCCTGCGTGAAGAGATCGACAAATTTGAATTGCTCGCCATCGAACAATCCGCGATCGGAAAGTTTGAGCGATGGGATGACCAGCAGGGCCATGAACGAGAGCGTCATAAATGGAGCGCGGAGTGGTGAGCCGAGATTCTTGGCCAATTGATCGATCGTTGCATATTGCCGGGCGACGGTGTGGCCTTCGCCATCACTCATGATGCCAGCCACGGGTAGTGGGAGCACATTTTCGGTCTCGCCATCCACTACCGCCAATCCCCCGCGATGGCGGATGACCGCATTGACCGCGCGACAAAGCTGCTCATCACTGGTTCCTACCGCAACGATGTTATGACAATCGTGAGCGACCGACGACGCAATCGCGCCGCGTTTTAAGCCAAACCCGCGAATAAATCCCACTGCCATTTTGTTTCCGCCATACCGCTCGACCACTGAAATCTTCAATACATCCTGCGAAAGATCACTTTGGAGCGATTTCAATTCTGCCGAGGGCTTCCAGCGAAATTCTCTCGTAACCAATTGCCCTTCAATCACATCAATCACCCGCACGGTACCAGCGCGGTTCTCGACAAAAAAATCGCTCGGTTGTTTTTCCGTCGCTTCGAAACGGTTGATATTTGCATGCGACAAACTGGATCGATGCGCTTTGCCGTGCCCCGCTACAAGTTGTCCATCGATCCACGTATTCATGACTTCAAATGATTTCAGGTCACGCACGTGGATAAAATCCGCCGGATCGCCAGGACGAAGTAAGCCGACGTTCAAGCCATAATGCTGTACCGGATTGATGCAAGCGCATTGCAACGCATGCATCGTCACCACGCCATTGGCAACAGCACGAGCGACCAGCTGATTGATATGTCCAACTTCCAGCGCATCCGGGTGCATGTCATCGGTGCAAAACATGCACGCATCCGGCCTTTCTTTCAGCAGCGGCCAAAGCGCCTCAAAATTCCGCGCTGCCGATCCCTCTCGGATCAAAATCTTCACTCCCAGCGATGCTTTCTCGCGTGCTTCTTCAATCGTGAAGCATTCATGATCGGTCTCGATCCCAGCTGCAAAGTATTTCCGTGCCATTTCGCCGCGAAGTCCCGGAGCATGACCATCCACGCGCTTCGCCCATCGTTTCGCTGCCGCGATTTTCCCCAGCATATCAGAATCCCGCCCGATTACTCCGGGAAAATTCATTACTTCACTGAGATATTTGATCTGATCCATCGCACACAATTGAGCTACCTCTTCCACGCCTAATTTCGCACCAGAGGTTTCAAACTGGGTAGCCGGCACGCATGGCGGCGCGCCAAAGTGAATCTTAACCGCGCTCCGCAGCGCATCGCCGATCATGTATTTGATTCCCTCAATCCCCATCACATTGGCGATCTCATGCGGATCTGAAACTGTTGCAACCGTGCCATGCCCGCTCGCTAACCTTGAAAACTCGCTCGGCACCAGCATCGAGCTTTCAATATGCACATGTGCATCGACAAACCCCGGCATCACATAGGTGTCATATTTCGCATCATCTGGTTCGATGCGTTCGATCGTTTTATCTTTCCAATAAATCGTGCCAGGAAATATCCGCCGATTCAGCACATCCACGATATTGGCAGAGATTCGATCATTCATCGCGCAAAAACCTCCTGGCCCTTGAGTGTTACGCGTTGCACTCGTCCTTCCAATCGCGCGACCGTTTCCGCCAAATGTCTTTGCAGCGTCTCCAGGCAGGGCTGATCTTCCAAACCCTCCTGATGCAATCGGTTCAGAATACCCACCAAATCTGCTTCCAGCTTTTCCTCGCGCATTCCGAGCAATTGCTGCCGAATAAATTGCTCTGCATTCTCTAGGTGATCCTTCGAATCTCGGCTATCAAATAAATCCACGTCGACAAACGAGTAATCCATTCCTTTTTCAAATCGTCCCAACGCTCGATCCTGCTTTAACACCCGAGCCGCCCCCAGAGTCACGCCCCAGAGTGCTTCTTCCGCAGAAGTGTTATGTCGGCCTTCATGCACCATCAGAAAACTCACCATTTCCGCCAACAGCGAAGTGCTCGGCCCAGCCCCTACGTCCGTGCAGATCGACCAGGGAATCTCGTGCTTTTTCACCTGCTCCAAATCCATAATCCCCGATCCCAACAAGGTATTGCTCGATGGGCAATGCGCCACCGCGCAACCGCAATCGCGCAGAATCGCCCATTCCTGCTCTCTCATCCAAACACAATGTGCACACAGGCACGGGCCATCAAATAATCCGTCCCGCCGATAAACATCCGCATACGATTCGGCGGTGGAATAAAGCTTTTTTTCCACGAGTTCTTTTTCGCCGCGCTGTTCGTTGAGATGGGTTTGCCGCGACAGGGAAAGCTGAGTGGCCCACTTGGCGGCACGCTGGCGTAATTCCGAGCTTACGCTCACCGCAAAGCGATCGGTAATAATAAATCGCTTGCCAAAATCTCTCGCCAATCCTTCGATATCACGATCCAGACTTTGCAAATCCGTCCGCAGATATTCCGGACAATTCTGATCCATGAGCACCATGCCCACCGACCAGTGCTCGCCGAGGTTGCCTAACGCAATCCGCGTAGCCGATGGATGCACGGTCATATAAGCCGCCCCGCCCACTACGCCTTGCGCCAGCGTGTCCGCTCGAAATTGCTCCACCACTTTGGCTGCATATGTATCTTCCGCATCGCGCGCCTCTTCCGGGAATACATTTTTCTCCAGCCCCGCGATCAATCGGCCATTTCCACCTCCGGAAACGTCATCACAAAACTTTCCTCGGATCGGCCACTGCGAAATATGGATATGCGCATCCAGCATCGGCGGCATAATGATCCCCGCCGCTTGCGGCACCCGAATATCGCCCTTAAATGCTTTCCGCTCCCCCACGAACTCGATTTTTCCCCTGTCATTCCCCACCAAAAGACCGTCCGCGATCAGATCCACCTTCCGATCCGCGCGGGGATTAAGAATTATGCCCTGTATGCCGATTTCCTGCACAATCTCATAAGCATAACGGGTTTATAATCGTTACCGCAAATAAAATATTGCCCGGTTTACCTGCCGCACGGGTCAGGGCATTAAAGTGTACAAAAAATTGTCCGTTCCACGATTCGCTGTAAATATCTCCATAGAATGCTCATCCTCACGGACTCACAACTGCTCCAGTCATTCTCCAGCGAGCGCTCGCAATCCGCTTTTAGACAGCTGGTTGATCGCTATGCGAATCTGGTCTACTCTGCCGCCCGCCGGCAGGTGAGCGATGCCGAAACCGCGCAGGATGTCACGCAGGCTGTTTTTATCATCCTCGCGCAAAAGGCTGGCATACTTTCCGAAAAGACAGTTTTATCCGGCTGGCTGGTCTGCACTGCCCACTACGCCGCCCAGAATGCGATGAAGATGCGCGCTCGCAGGGTCCGTCACGAACAAAAGGCCGCCGCCATGCGAAACGAATGTTCACCACCTTCGCATACCGATGCGAACGATCTTCTGCCGCATCTGGACGACGCCCTGGCCCGTTTGGCTGAAAAAGATCGTCATGTGATTGTCCTGCGCTTTCTCCAGCAGCTCTCGATCTCCGAAATTTCCGCTGCCGTTGGCATCAGTCCGGACGCCGCCCAGAAACGCATCAGCCGCGCTTTGCAGAAACTCCAGCATATTTTCGCCCGGGACGGCTTGGCATTTTCTACTTCAGCGATGGCATTTATCCCGCTGCACACAGCACCACATAATCTGGCATCGGCAGTTTTAAGTGCGCTTGCATCCCAATCCGTCGCCGGTGCTACCTCAATCTCCATCGCACATGGCGCTATGCGGATGATGACCTGGATCAAATTGCAATTCGCCGGCGCCGTTGCTGCCTCGGTGGTGATCACCGGCGGAATCGGCACTATTGTCATTCATCAGGCCATCACCCGCGCGGCGACTCATGCTGTGAGCATTGCCCCTGTCGCGGGGGTCGCCCCCGCGCTGCCTGGCAATTCATCCGATCCCCGCGACACGCTTCGCCAGATCGACACGGCCTGGGCCACTGGCAATTCCGAGCTCTACAACCAGACACATTTACCCGGCACTGCCGATGAGAACGCGTTCTCGGCCGCTCTGGCTCATATGATCTCCTCCCGCACTAAACTCCTCGCAGCCTATCACGCCATCAATCCCAGCGATGCGCTGCTGCGCTATCGCGATATCCTCGAGCTGGGCGATGTGATTCCGCGCGAGCGCATCGATGCCGCCGCCGTGACGAACATCGACGATCACACGGTCGATGTTGCCATCCCCAATAGCATGACCTATCGCCTGATCCTCGTCGGCGGTCAATGGCGTTTCTCTGTCCAGCCAACCGTTGGCAGCATGTACCCCTCCGATCCTGCCAAAGCGACGAAACTCATGGCCAATCGATTTGAGCAGGATGACGCCGCGCTGAACACCGCCACTAAAGCCCTTGCCTCCGCTACCCCGGAAGCCGCACGGACCATCTTGGGTTTCCTGGCGGTTAAATTGACCTTAATCATGAATAATTCCACGGCAGTCCTGCCGCCTGCTGCCTTTACGGTCTTGCCCAACGCCACTTTCAGCGACCTGAGTACCGGTGATCCCGGCTATACCTGCAATGCCGATCCCAGCGTAAAACATTTCGATCTGCCTCCCATGCTCCTCACCTCCACCACCGCCACGGTGCATCAGGATGGGCAGGTTTATCGATTGCTCGATCCGCAGCCATACCTTGGCAAGCGCGTGCGTTTTTCGGCCTATTTCAAAACGCAGGATGTCCCGAACTGGGGTGGTCTGGGAATGATTGTGGTGGCCCCGGATGGCAAATGGTTCGCCTCAGATTACTCGATGATGCAGTCCGTCGGACATCCTCATCACGTCACCGGCACGACCGATTGGAAGCAATTGCAGATCGTCGAAGATGTTCCCCCCAACACCGCGCGCATCTGGATCGGCATGGATCTCCAGGGTCCCGGCAAAATCTGGTTCGACGATGCCCGCATCGAGCCAGTCGGCAAAGAGGTGCCCACTACCGACAGCCAGAATCTCGAGCTGCGCAGCATTTATTCGAACCACTATTCGCTCGATGCAGACGCGGCCATGCAGCGCAACGGTCACTCGGTTCTCTGCATAACCCCGCAAAATCCGCCTCATGGCGCCCACTGCTGGATCGGTCAGGATAATCGCCACGTCGATACCATGCGCGGCCACCAGGTCCGCGGCACTGTCTGGATGAAGGCCCAAACCAACAGCAGCCGTGCCTTCATGAATCTCGTCGACGGTGAACCCGGCAATCGCATCGGCGGCAAGGAATTCGACGATCGCGCCGGCCAACCTTTTTTCCACCTCTCCACCGAATGGAAAAAATACGAGATCACCGGCACAACCCCGCTGGAAGCCCACATAATCGAGCATGGCATCTTCATCTTGGGGCCGGGGAAAGTATGGATTGATGATTTTAAGATGGAAGATATGGAGGCGTATGATCAACCATAAAATCAGGGACCCTTCGACAAGCTCACCACAGGTCGCCTTGCCTGTCCTGAGCTTGTCGAAGGGTCCCTGATTTTTTGTCCCTTTCCGCATTCACGATACGTATCTCTATAGAATGACGGAAATGACCGACGGGCAATTATTGGGCAATTTCATCGCTGGCTCTCAGGATGCATTTGCGGAGCTAGTTGCTCGCTATTCCGATCTTGTTTACTCATCCGCCCTGCGCCAGGTTCACAATACGCATCTGGCGGAAGATATTACCCAGGCTGTTTTCATTATCCTGGCCCAGAAAGCCCGTACGCTCACTGGCCAAACCGTCATCGCCGGGTGGCTGGTCGTCACCGCCCGATACGCTGCCAAAAACGCCCTCAAAAGCCAAACCATTCGGCGGCGTTACGAAGAGAGGGCTGCATCCATGAAATCCGACGTCGTCGCCTGCGAGGAATCCAATCCATCCGAGCTCTCTCCGCATCTTGATGAAGCTCTGACCCAGCTTTCCACCAGGGATCGCGACATCATCGTTCTGCGTTATCTGCAGCAAAAATCCTTTGCTGATGTTTCGATGGCCATGCAGACCACGGAAGATGCTGCGAAAAAACGGCTTACCCGCGCTGTCGAAAAGCTCCGCTATATTTTCGCCCGCAAAAATGTGAGTCTCTCATCTTCGGCGCTGGCGCTCGTGCCGTTGCATTCCGCTCCGCCGGCGCTGGTCAGCGCATTGTCTTCGCTCTCCGCCACCGCGCATTCTGCAGCAGCTTCGGTTTCGCTTGCGCACAGCACGTTGAAAATGATGACTTGGATCAAATTGCAATTCGCCGGCGCCGTTGCCGCTTCGGTGATTATCACCGGAGGCGTTGGGACCATCGTCGTGCACCAGGCAATCACGCGCGCTGCGCTTCATGCCCATTCCGCCTCGCCCGTAGCTCTGGTAGCCGCCGCGCTGCCTGGTAATTCTTCCGATCCCCGCGACCTGCTTCGTCAAATCAACACTGCCTGGGCAAGCGGCGATCCCGCTCTTTACAACCAGACGCATCTGCCGGGCACTCCCGTCGAAGACGCCTTCTCTGCCGGCATTTCTCACATGATCGCCGCACGCGCAAAACTTCTCGCTGCCTATCACAAAATTAATCCAAACGACGATCTGGCCGCTTATCACGACGCGCTGATGCTCGGCGATGCCATCCCCACTCAACGCATTGATGGCGCCGCCGTAAACAACATCGACGATCACACCGTCGATGTCACGGTTGAAGATTCAATGACCTACCACATGATTCGTGGCAATGGCCAGTGGCATATCTCTATTCTTCCAACCATCGCCAGCGCGTACCCTTCTGATCCCGCCAAAGCGACAAAAGTCCTCGGCGATAAATTTGAAAAGGATGCCGAAGCTTTGGATGCCACTACCAAATCCCTGGCTGCGGCGACGCCCGACAGCGCTCGCAACACCATGGCCTTCCTCATCCTTCGCCTGGCCCAGATCTCCAGGGATGCGGATGCTGCTCTACCGCCACCAGCTTTCATTGCCCTTGGCAACAGTTCCTTCACCATCCTCACCGATCAAAATGGCAAGTACGCCCTCGCTCCTGACCCCTCAACCAATCGTTCCGGCTCACCCGCCATGCTGTTGTCCTCAACCACCGCCGTGCCGATCGATAGCGACAATGTAATTCGAAAGCTCGACGTTCAATCCTTTGTCGGGAAACGCATCCGCTTCTCCGCGTTCGTAAAAGGCGAAGATATGCTCACCTTTGGCGGGATCTGGATGCTAGTGGTCGCCAAAGACGGCCATTGGAGCTCCTCCGATTTTCCCATGTTCCAGCGCGTCGATCACCCGTCATACATCACGGGCACCACCGATTGGACGAAGCTGGAAATTGTCGAGGACATCAAGCCGGATGCAGCACAAATTATCCTGGCTTTCTCAATGAGCGGCCGCGGCAAAATCTGGTTTGATTCGCCGCGCATCGAAACTGTCGATAAAAAAGCCCCCACGACCGGCGACGAGAATCTCTATCTTCGCAGCAATTACACCAATCAATATTCCATCGAAACTGATCCAACTGCGCAGCACAATGGCCATGCGACAATCTGCATCACACCGCACCATCCGCCTCATGGCGCTCACTGCTGGGTCGGCATAAGTCACCGCACCATCCCCTATATGCCAGGCCACCAGCTCCGCGCCACCGTCTGGATGAAAGCCGCGCCAGGCAGTCGGGCATTCATCAGCCTCGTCTCCTACCCGCATGGCACCGGCGCCGGCGATTCAAACTATAAGCAATTCGGCGAGCACGCCAGCAACGACAATTTCCCCATCCCCACCGAATGGGAAAAATATCAGGTCATCGGCCAGTGTCCGCTGGACGCCAAAACCATCGAACAAGGCATCTTCCTATGGGGAAACGGAAAAATATGGATCGATGATTTCTATCTGGAAGATACCGAGGCGTATGACCAGCCATAAAATGCTGAACGATGAACGGTGAACGCTGAAAAAAATAAATCACCCGGAAGTAACACTTCAGTGCCACTGTAATTTTTTCAGCGTTCACCGTTCATCGTTCAGCGTTTCTTCCTACCCCTTCATACCCGTCAGCGTCATCCCGCGCACGAAATAGCGCTGGAAGATAAAGAAAACCACAATCACTGGAATCGTCATCAGCATGTTCCCCGCCATCACGACGGTCCAGTTAAAATCCTCCGGGTCCGTGCTTACCGTGCGCATCAGCCCCAGCCCATACAAACCAAGCGACAGCGGAAACCGCGTCTGATCACGCAGGTAAATCAAGGGCCCCATGAACTCATTCCACGACCCCATAAACGACAATATCGCAATCGCCGCCAGCGTTGGGGTGACTTGCGGTAGGATCATGTAATACCAAGATTGCACACTATTCAACCCATCCAGCCGCGCGGCCTCTTCGAGCTCGCGCGGAATGGTGCGCATATGCTGGGTCATCAGGAAGATAAAAAATGCACTGCCGAAGAATGCCGGCACCCAGATTGGATTCAGCGTGTTATACCAATGCAATTGCCGCCAGATCAGGAATCCCGGCACCATGGTTACCTGCGACGGCAGCATCATCGTTGCCAGCAAAATTAAAAACGCCACCGAGCGTCCGGGCCAATTCAATCGCGCAAATGCATACGCCACAAACGCTGCCGAAAAGAGCGATCCCGCTACGCACAATATCACCAGCAGCATTGAATTCAGCGTGTACATCCAGAACGGCACCGCGCGAAAGGCGCGATCGTAATTCTGAATCATCTTCCCAAAATTGGCGCGGAGGGTGGATGAAGGGTAAATGGTTAAGCGAAGCGTGGCATCTTTAGGAGAATGAGCGGTTTGTTGGCTCAGCGGCGCTTTGCCGGATTTATGCAAGGTCGTCCAAATCTTTGGCCGAATCGTCTGATCATCAAACGTCGGCGGCTGAAAGAGCAGGCTCATTTCCCGATTCTGCGCGACATAAATGCACCGCTTGGTCTTCCATTCATTCCCGCCCATATCCAGCGTCGCGTAGACGCGATGCCAGGAATTGTCCGCTCGAATCCCCACGCTCAGCTTGTACAAATCTTCTGCCCGCATGCCATCCGGCAGCGTAAAATCGTACCGCAAAACCAGCGGCTTATCCCACGACGAGCCAAAATGGTAAGACAGCAACGTGCTTCCGCCCCATTTCAATAACTTCGCATCCCCCGATTCCACTTTCCATGCTGAAGCAAACTGTTCGTTATCCAGCAAGTTATATACATGCAAATCGAGCGAGCGGATTTGCATGGCCAGCAGTTGCAGTTTGCCCAGTGAATCCGCAAGGGCATTTCCCACGGTTTGGTCGGTCAGTAACCCGCGATAGGCGGTAAGCAAAGTGCTATCGGATTGCGTCCACAGCCTGCGATCCATTTTCGCGACGCTCTGCGCCACGAGCAGATCAGTTGCTGAATTGAGATGCGCCTCCGTATTCACATCGTGCACGCTGGGAATCTCTCCGTGTGCGTGCTGATATTTCGCCAGCTCGATGTGCGCTGTATCGCGCAGCGTAGGCAATATCTCGTCCCATCGCTTGGGCTCTACATCCATCGGCCTAGCAGGCTCGGCGACATCCCGCACATACGGGCTGTCCGGCCTGAACGTGAGCACGTGCGGAAAAATCTCATTATCCAGGAGTTCCTCATCCGTCTTCACGCTCGTGCTATACATCCAGAAAAACGGGAACAGGAAAAGGAAAACGGAAATGAGCAACACCGTGTGAATCACGATGGATGAAGGCCGCAGGAACCACCTGCGTGAATTTCGCGATTTTTTTTCTCGCATCTCTTTCATTCTTTAGTCTTCAGCGTTCGATTTTATGTTCTTTCATAATGCACCCATTTCGTGGAGAGCCAGAGTTGCAGCAGGGTCAGCGCAAGAACCACCACGAACAGAATCCACGCCAATGCCGATGCGTACCCCATGCGAAAATATTGGAATCCCTGGCGGAACAAGTCGTACGCATAAAACAGCGTCGCATTGTTTGGCCCGCCCTGCGTCATCACAAACGCTTCATTGAAAATCTGCATCGTGCCGATCACGCCGATGATGAAATTAAAAAGGATATACGGCGAGAGCATAGGGATGGTGATGTTCCAGAATTGCCCAAAGGAATTGGCTCCGTCGATGGAAGCAGCCTCATAGAGCTGATCAGGAATAGATTGCAGGCCGGCCAACCAGATAATAATCCCCGCGCCGGAGCCCCAGATGCCCATGATTACGATGGCAGGCTTGGCCCAGCTTTCGCTTTGCAACCAGAGCGGGGCAGAGAATTGCACATGCAGCAGATGTTGCACCCATTCCATGGGCGGCAGATGATAAATGCTCAGTAGCACCTGGTTCAAAATTCCCTGGTCCGGGTTGAAAATCCACATCCACAGCCAGGAGGCAGCCACCACCGGCATAATCGCCGGCATGTAACACGCGGTGCGATAAAACCCCAGCCCACGAATCGAGCGATTTAGCAGTAAAGAAATTGCCAGCGATACCGCCATCGCCAGAGGCACGCGGATCACCATGAACGCGGTGTTCCACATCGATTTGTAAACATACGGATCGTGCACGAGCTTTACAAAATTCTCCATCCCGACCCAATGCGCAGGCGAGAGCACGTCGTAGCGCATGAAGGTGTAGAGCATGGAGAAAAAGATCGGACCGCCCACAAAAACCACGAAGCCAATAATCCACGGCGAAGCAAAAAGCATGGCCGCCCAGATTTCCTTGGCTTTATAAATATGTCGATGTCGCTTGGCGCGATAGATCCACACCATCAGGACAAATGGCGTAGCGACGATAATTCCATATACCCAGAACCAGGGCGCCCATCGCACCTGCGTTTCTTTGGTTAACGGCTTGAGCAGTTCATCCAGATATTCCTGCACCGGCTTGGCGGCAGTCGATAGCGCCAGGTGCAGCTCGTAATTCTCAACATCATTCGGAGTTGCTTTGCCAGCGGCGACCTTGGCGGCCATGTCGGTTTTGGCCTGCTCGGCAAATGCGTGGTGCACGCCCATGTCGGTTGCTGCGACATGCTGATTCCAAAGCAACTGCCCCGCCGGCGAGACCGGCCGATACAGCGTGTGCGGCATCATCTCCTGAACAACCTTGTACGCATTGCGAAACGGCGCCGGGAGCGTCGGATTGTTATCGACGTATTTCTTCACCAGATCATCGAAGACCACATGGTTGGCCATGCTCTTAGGCAGATAGAGCTTGCCGGATGCTTCCTTGTCTTCGCGCCGGCCCATCTCCAGCTGCTCCATGATCGCTTTGCTGGAGAGATACTGAATCAGCTTCCACGCACCTTCTTTATTGCGGGCGGTGCTGGGCATCACCAGCGCATAGCCGCCCCCCCAGGTGATGGGCGAATACCCCGCCGCCAATCGATCGGCCGGAATCGGCGGCGGGCTGATGATGAAATCCATGTTGCGCTTCCAGTCCGCGATGATTTCCATCGACCAGATCCCGTCGATTTTCATCCCGAGTGATCCCATCAAAAATGGATCGAGCGCGCCCGCTTGCAATGTTTGTGCAAACGCATCAACCTGCGCAAACCCGCCTATGTCGTCATAGAGATCGGCCATGTAGTGCAGTGCTCGCACATTCTGCGGCGAATCCATCGTGACGTGGCGGCGGTCGTCGCTGAGCATCTGCCCGCCCGCTTCCCACGAATACATGTAAAGCCAGGAATTACCGGTGTTGTTGCTGGGAGAAAACCCGAGGCGTTTGATGCCGCTGTTTTTATCGCCGGGAATGTTGTAGCGCGTCAGCAAACTCGAATAGCGGCGTAGTTCTTCCCATGTGCGCGGCGGTTGCGGCTGGCCCGTCTTGGGATTAACCAGCCCCTCCTGGCGGAGCAGATCGGCATTCGTGAACAGCAGGCGCATGTCCACATCAATGGGAATGCCATAAATCCCAAAATCCCCCTGCGTCCCAGGCTGGCGATAACTCGTTTCGTTGAGAGCCCACTGATAATAATCCTGTAGCTCGATCCGGGATGGATCATTCGGGGACTGTTTGTTCAAAAACGGCTTGAGATTCTCCAGCGCCCCACGACCCGCCCACTCGCCAATAGCAAAACGATCAAACCGCACCACATCGGGCGGCACTTTTCCAGCCACGGCGCAGAGCAACCGCTGCGCATCGCCCACCGGGTCCGGCGTGACTGCTGACCCCATCATCACTTTGTATTTTGGCTTGCCCGTGCGCGGATCACGATTCTCTGGCAAACTCTCAAACTGATTAACAATTGCGTAAATGTCCGGCCCGAGCTGATCGCCATCCCAGAATACAATCTGTTGCCTGCCGTCCGTGGTTTCATCGGACATTGCATGCGCGGTCCAGATAGCAATTGCGACGAGGACCAACAGACCGAGGACCACCGCCATCCAGAGCGGCAGATATCCGCGCGATCTTCCCCGAAATTTTCTTCCGCAACAGACCTGCATTCGTCGCAGGGCAATATAGCAGCCTGTGGCATAATTTCATCTTTGAATTCACTAACTCGCATTCTTAGACATCCAATTTTTTTCTGTTAATCTCGTTACTCAGCGTGCAGACCGTTTATGACCAAGAAAATTTGTCTCGCCTGATTGATCGTCTGAGCGACGATATCGGCAAGTCATTTTCCAAAGATCAGCCACTGAATATTGTGGGGATTCGCACGCGCGGGGAGACGCTTGCCGAGCGGATTTCGCGAGGGCTGGCTAGCCGGAGGTTTTCACAGATCGGCAGGGGGGTATTGGATATCACGCTGTATCGTGATGATCTTTCAGAGATCGGGCCTAAGCCGGTTATTCATCCCACGCAGTTGAATATTCAGATTGACGCGCGGCCTATGTTGCTGGTGGATGATGTGCTTTTCACCGGGCGCACGGTGCGAGCGGCGCTGAATGAGCTGGGTGATTTCGGGCGGCCGAGCGTGATTCGCCTGGCCGTGCTGGTCGATCGAGGAGGGCGGGAGCTCCCGATTCAGGCGGATTTTGTGGCGCTGAAACTGGAGCCGCTGGCGCGGAATCTTCGGGTGAAGGTACAATTTGCTGAGGATGACGGGCGGGATGGAATTGTGATTGAGCAAATACCGTGAATTGGAATCGCAAACATTTACTTTCGTTGCAGGAGCTTTCAGCAGACGAGATTCGTCACGTGCTGGACACGGCGGCGGGGTTTAAAGAAGTCTCGAATCGATCGGTCAAGAAAGTGCCAGCACTGCGCGGCCGAGTGGTGGTTAACGCCTTCTTCGAAGATTCCACGCGCACGCGCACGAGTTTTCAATTGGCAGCCCAGCGGCTCAGCGCGGACACCATCGAATTCAGCGAAAAAGGCTCGAGTGTCTCTAAAGGCGAAACACTCATCGATACAGCCCGCAACATTGAAGCGATGGGCATTGATGTGATTGTCATTCGCCACGCTGCAGCCGGAGCGGCGGATTTGCTTTCGCGGTCGGTGAAATGTTCTGTCGTCAATGCCGGCGATGGCGCCCATGAGCATCCCACGCAAGGGCTGCTCGATCTTTACACGATCCGCGAGCGGTTTGGGAAAATTGAAGGATTGAAAGTCGCCATTGTGGGTGACATCGGCAATAGCCGGGTGGCACGGTCCAATCTCTGGGGGCTAACCAAGCTCGGGGCCGAGGTGATTCTGGTTGGGCCGCCGACGCTGCTTTCGAAATCTTTTGAATCGCTCGGCGTGCGCGTCGTGCACGATTTCGATTCGGTCATTGGCGAGGTGGATGTCGTCAACATGTTGCGCGTGCAGTTCGAACGCATTAAATCGAGCCAATTTCCGACCGTGCGCGAATTCACGCATTTCTTCGGGCTGACGCAGGATCGCTTTGCACGGTGTAAAAAAGATGTTTTCGTCATGCATCCCGGGCCGATGAACCGCGGCGTGGAAATTCAATCTCAGATTGCTGATGGGCCACAGAGCGGCATTCTGGCGCAGGTGGCCAATGGATTGGCCGTTCGCATGGCGGTTTTATATCTGGTCGCAGGAGCAAAAGAATAGAACCGCAAAGTCGCAAAGAGCGCAAAGGAAATTCAGGAGAAGGTCAATGAATTTTTTCTATTATCAGGAGCAGCAGGCAAAACATTCTGGTGCAGATCCTGACACTGAAGCTATTGCACACGCGACCATTGGCGCTGCTATCGAGGTGCACCGCGTCTTGGGCTCAGGGTTATCAGAGTCCGTTTATCGCAATGCCTTATCAATAGAATTAACGCTGCGCGGTATCCAGCATCAATGCGAAGCATCGGTGCCTGTATTTTACAAAGAAAAGTTAGTGGGCGAGGGGCGAATTGATGTCCTTGTGGAAAATAAGTTAATTGTTGAATTGAAAGTGGTTGAATCCCTAAACGAAGCTCATCGCGCTCAGGTCATCGCGTACTTGGCTGCGACGGAACTTACACTGGCGCTTCTGATCAATTTCAATGCCCCGATCCTGCGCGACGGCATCAAACGCGTTATCCGTTCAAAACAGTTGAGTTGAATTTCTTTGCGCTCTTTGCGACTTTGCGGTTAATTAAATGTCCTCACTCCTCATCCAATACGGCACGATCCTCGACCCCAGCCAAAATCTGGAGCGGAAAACGGATCTTCTCATTCGAGACGGCAAGATCGCTGCTATCGGCGATAATCTTGGGAAGGCTGATCAGCTCATTGATGCATCGAATCAATTGGTTTGCCCGGGCCTGATCGACATTCATGTCCACTTCCGCGAGCCGGGAGATGAAGAAGAGGAGACGATTGCGACCGGCTCCGCGGCTGCGGTGGCGGGAGGATTCACCACTGTTTGCTGCATGCCCAATACCAAGCCGGCGTTGGACAACGAGGCGCAAATTGAATTTGTGTTGCGCGAATCGGAACGTGTAGGGCTTGCGAATGTTCATCCGATTGGCGCGATTACTAAGGGGCGACAAGGAAAAGAACTCGCCGAGCTGGGCCTGATGCACCAGCGCGGGGCGATTGCATTTTCCGACGATGGTGTTGGCGTCGCTGATCCTTCGGTGATGCGCAAAGCGTTGCAATATGCCAGGATGTTCGATGCCTGCCTGATGCAGCATTGCGAGGAACCGACATTAACCGGCGGCTCGATGCATGCGGGACTTGTCTCTACTACATTAGGCCTGGGAGGCATCCCCGCCGAGGCCGAGCAGCTAATGATTGCCCGCGATCTTTTGCTGAACCGCACGATTCAATGCCGCTATCACGTGCAGCATATTTCGACCGCATGGAGCGTGGAGCTGATCCGCCGTGCTAAGAATGATGGGCAGAACGTAACCGCCGAAGTCGCTCCGCATCATCTGCTGCTCACGGATGAATCGTGCAAAACTTACGATACGAATTTCAAAATGAACCCGCCGCTGCGTACCGCTGCCGACGTTGCTGCTTGCATTGCAGGGGTAAAGGATGGCACGATCGATTGTTTAGCGACCGATCATGCGCCCCACCTGGCAGAAGAAAAGGAATTGGAATTTCCGCAAGCGCCTTTCGGCATCAGCTCGCTCGAATGTGCCCTTGCACTTTATATCAAAGCCCTGGTGGAGCCTGGACACATCTCCTGGTCGAAGCTGATCGACTTGATGTCTACTATACCTGCCGCCATCGTTCGCTCCGACCGCGGGACACTGAAGATTGGCTCAATCGCGGATGCCACAATAATTGATCCGAATCAACCGTGGACGATTAAACCGGCTGAATTCAAATCAAAAAGCAGAAATTGCCCATTTGCGGATTGGCAAGTCAAAGGCCGCGCCACGACCACGATTGTGAGCGGACAAATCAAATGGCGAGTTCAATCATCCCAATAAGCCGCATTCAATGAGGCCCGGAATTTGCTGGCTGGGTTACGACAAAGCTCTTCTGCCAAATCGTTTTTCCTACCGGAAACCACATGTGATGCGGCGGATCGCTGGTCTCAATTATCTGGATGTGAATCACGGCGTTCTTTGCGCGTGGCAGATGATTCACATTGCCAATGCTGTTCACCGTGTCCATCTCTGGCGGCCCACCCTCAATGGATCCTAGATTCCCGCTTCCATCGCTCACTTCTGTTACCAGGAACATCCCGTTACCCACCAAAATACGCAGCGGTTCCGCCTCTGCTGATCGCAAGCGGATGAACCCATCCTTATCTACTCGCAAGAATCTTGGCACCAGAATGGTCTGATAGCGCGCTATTTCTGGCGTTATATTCAGGAGGAGTTTTCCTGTTTCAATATCGCCTGCCCAGATATCTGCTGTGCTTTTCGGGTTAGCATTTCCCGTGCGATGGGTTGAATAATCCACCCAGCATTCATATTGGCCGGAGATCATTCCCGCTTTGGCCATTCGCAAGGGAAACTCCGCCGACAGCGCAATTACCTTTTTTCCATCCAGCTGCACCAAATCTGATCCATCATCAAACGCCGGCATGCCTGCGGTGGGATCATAAGGCTCAATTCTGAATTGCTGTCCCGATGCCAGATTTCGCATGCAAAACTGGCAATGCGCTTCGTAGAAAAACTTGTTGAACTCACGCACGCGCGTTGGCAACATGGCTACATCACAACGCAATTGGAAGTTTACCGTGAGCGAGGCATTCTGCTCTGTCTCCGCAGGCGCTTGCGCCCGAGCCTGCAGACCTGCTGAATTGATTCCCCAGTCCGACCATGCGGCCATGCTCGGCTGCGTGGTGGGCGACGAGGCTGCCAGTGTCATCGACAGGATCAGCACCCAAAATCCGATTGCAAAGAATCGCATGAACGGGCTCGCTTTCTCGGCTAATGCAGTCTCATGTCCCGCGCACGTTTCCGAACAATTCCACATGCAAGCGGGGACAAAAGCGAAAGCCAGTACGCTTGCACACTTCGACCAGCCAGTGCGCTCGCTCGGCCAGGATGCTTGCTTCGGTGCCTTCTGGCATGAGCAGGACATCATCCGCTTTCCACCCACGCAATTGATTCAGCAATTGCTCGATTTCCCGGAGATCGTCTTCCGCACTGACGACAAATTTTAACTGAAAATCCGGAGCGGAATCGATGAATTGTTGGATCACATCGGGCCGTAGCCGCTGCTTATCATGGCTGGCGGCGAATCTCCCCGCCTCGCGGTGAATCGGAGTCGAATTCGAAAGTTTTGGCGAGATCGAAGCTAGGTCCATTTGCACGTTTTCAAATACCGTGCCCGCGGTCTCTATTGTCAAATGATGATTTCCGGATTTGATCGCGGCGCATAACTCAGCGACATCCGGCATAATCATCGGCTCACCGCCGGTCAGCACCACGTTCTTACATTCATACCTTCTTACTCTTCTTACAATCTCGTCGATGGCAATTTCTTCCCCTTCGGGATTCCAACTCGCATAGGGCGTATCGCACCACACGCAGCGTAAATTGCATCCGCTGACGCGCACAAAGACTGAGGGCAAGCCGACCAGCTTTCCTTCGCCTTGGATTGAATAAAAAATCTCGGAAATCTTCATAGTAAATAGTGGCACTAAAGCGCCACTGCAGGTTTTAGCGGAAAGAAATCGTCCATACCATTACATCGGACATTGGCTTCCCAAAGCGATTTTTGGGCGGCTCAAACCACCATTGATAGACGGCTAATCGCACCGGCTCATCGACATTGCCACTGCCGGAGGATTGCAATACCTCGACATCCGTCGGATTGCCATTGATATCCGCGTGCACTTCGAGCTGCACGGAGGGATTGACCATGTTCCACAAATCCATTCTGCCACTGAGCGAAAAATTGGGGCGAACTGTTTTGATCTGCCTGCCGAAGCGCGCTTCGAGCCGGCCGCCATCGAAGACCACGCTGCCTTCGTGAGAGAATGCATCCGATTCCGAGTCGGATTTTTCGCCGGGATCGCCAGCCGGGGTGGGGATAACTTGCCCCGCCTGGCCAGCAGTAATTCCGCCGCCATTGCCTGCCGCCAGGATTTGTTTTTGAGGAGTTGGCAATTTCTGTTGGCTGCTTAAGGCAGATGGTTTGGCTTGCGCCGTTTTTACCTGTATTTGTTTTGCGATTGCTATTCGAGAATTGTTCGCCTTGTTTTTCTCTTCTTGCTGCTTGGTTTTCGATATCGCATCGGCAGATGACGATGGTGTTACTCGTGCGGCGGTTTCTGGCGTGGATGGCGTCGCACCTGCGTCATTCATGCCGAGCATTTGCGGCGTTGTCGAATTACGCGGCTCCAGGGCGGTCAGCATCTTTTCCGCCAATCCTTGTCTGCCACCATTGGTTGCATGGCCCGATTGATTCTGCACGGCCAATTTGGGTTGAACCTGCTGATCATCACGATGAACCCCAGGCTGTCGGGTGAGCGCCGCCTGTTCCAACGGAGCCGATTTTGCCCGCAATGGTTTTTGGCCCATCATCGAATTGATCGCATCGCCAGTGCCTTGCTTCTCGCCAAATTCCTCATAGATGGATGGAGGCGGCGATGGCGGTAACAAAGGCCGATCGTGCGCTCGCTTTGCAGGATTTTCGTGCGGCTTGGCCTGCTTAACTTCCCGTGGCCAGATACCTGCTGCATACATCCCACCGGCCCCGATCTGCCCGCGCAGCAGCACACGCACCGCCCATGCGTGCACGCAGAGCGAAATGCATATCGCCAAAGTCAGGCTCCAGCTGCGATTGTGCATCAAGATAATGGTATTCGCCGGTTGCGGGTTGTCACTTTCGTTTTTCGGAATTCCACGGCATCAATGGGCCAAACTACCGAAAAAAATGCCAGTAGTTGGCACATACCAACCGATAAACAACTATTGCTTCACGCTGCCAGTAACGAGGTTTACAGAAAACCGAGTCGGATCAAAGCAGCCAAAGGATTTCCGAAAAATGGGCTTGGAATATATCGATCGTTATCAGCAGCTAAGGCGCAGGCAACGCAGCCCAATTGGCAAAAATGCGTCGTTCCGTATTGCTCTCATGGAAATTGTGGAAGGTCGCATTCTGCTTTCGAGTTCAACGGTAACCCCTTCTCAGCTGGTCATCATTCAGCAACCCAACGATGCAATCGCGGGACAGAAGATTTCTCCGATCATCGTCGATCTTCTCGACTCCACCGGCAACGTGGTTACGCAAACGCATGCAAAGGTTACGCTCAACGTACTTGATGCCGACGGCACTATCATTGCCCACTACACCACCGCCAATACAAATGATGGCGAGGCCATTTTCAAAACGGTCTCCTTGCAAAAAGTCGGCACTTATTCCGTCCAGGCTCAGGATGGCACGCTGTCATCAACCGCGAGTAATTCATTTTCCATTGCTGCTTCCAAAGGCGCTAAGCTGATTTTTTCGCAATCACCAGTAAATCCAATCAGCGTCGGCGATGATTTTTCCGTGCAGGTTCAAGTGGTTGATCGTTTCGGCAACATCGCCCTCGACACTCAGCACCGGGTTATTCAGGTCTCGCTGGCTTCGCACCCGCGCCTGGCAACCCTTGGTGGCTTGACAAAGCAATCCACGGATAATGGCTTGCTGACTTTCTCCAATCTCTCCGTCAGCCTGCCCGGCGATTACACGCTCAAAGCCGCCATGGCCGGAGCATCCGCCAAATCGAGCGAATTCATCGTGACTTACAACTCCAGCAATCTCTCTGATTTGGAAAATGCAATCTCTGGCTGAAAATTTGAAAGAACACTAAGAAAGCATTTCGATTTCTTCTTCGCGCTCTTCGCGACCTTTGCGGTCAAAAATTAATATTGACGCCAATCAATTCCTGCCCTCGGCGAACAACAAAATAAGTGACAAGTAATCACGAACAAGTCACAATCTGTTGATGCTCGGCATTTTCACTTCCAAAAAGGTCGTCATCGGCATGCTGCACCTTCCGCCGCTGCCTGGCTCGCGGCTCTACACTGGCAGCATGTCAACCATCCGCGAATCCCTCCTGCGCGACGCCGACGCTCTGGCCGCCGGCGGCGTGCACGGCCTAATGATGGAAAACTTCGGCGACGTGCCTTTTTTCCCCGGCCGAGTGCCGACCCACGTCGCTGCCCACATGACCGCCCTCGCCCTCGAGGTGCGCAAACGCTTCACCCTCCCCCTCGGCATCAACGTCCTCCGCAACGACGGCCTGACCGCCCTGGCCATCGCTCATGCCACAGGTGCGAGCTTCATCCGCGTAAATGTGCTCTCCGGCGCGCGCGTCACCGACCAGGGCCTGATCCAGGGCATCGCTCACGATCTCCTGCGTGAAAACTACGATGCAAACTTGCGCAACATCCACATCTTCGCCGACGTCGATGTCAAACACTCTGCCCCGCTCGCCGCCCGCCCGCTAATTGACGAAGTCGACGACACCCTCCACCGTGGCCTGGCCAACGCCCTGATCGTCAGCGGCGCCGGCACCGGCAAACCCACCGACCCCGAGAAAGTAAAACAAGTCAAAAAAGCTGCTGGAAATGTGCCCGTCTTCATCGGCAGCGGCCTCAATCCCCAATCCCTCCCTCAATTCCTAGACCACGCCGACGGCTTCATCGTCGGCACCGCGTTCAAGCAGGACGGTTTGGCGAACAATCCTGTCGATGCCATGCGCGTGAAAGAATTCATGGTCGGATTTCAATGATTAACGTGGCTTCCAGATCGTAATGCCCGGAACTCGATCGAAATCATCGTCATTCGTGGCAAGATGTACCAACCCATGCTGCTGCATGAGCGTCACGATGATCGCATCATTGGTAAGCAAACCATGACGCACTGCCAAACTCGCTGCTTCATGTAAGAAAGCCTGGTTTAAAGGCAAAAAGTTCATTGGAATAGTGCTCAGGCGATCCATTGCTCGTGGATATTCGGTCAGGCGTGTAATGATTTCAGGATGTTTCCCGAGGTAACCGACAATGCCGGCGCGATCACGCTGTGTGATTGCTGCCACCTCTGCCATCATAACTTTATGAAGCGTATCACTCAGCACCGGTACGCTGACCGTCGCAGAAATCTTTCCCGCGATCACACGATTCAAAAATGCCAGACAATGCTCGGAAACGGGAGGCGTCGACACCAGCGCGTAATACAAAATATTGGAATCAATAAAACAGACAGTGCCGTCAGGGATATCCAAAGACATTTAAGAATTCTCAATATTGAATTCCGGCTCCAAAGCAATCGCATTTGCCAATTCAGGAGCAATGCGAATATCCAATGGCTGAAAAGTGCCAGTGGTTCGTGTTGTAGCCGAAGCCTGATCTACTGTTTCAATCTGAATCCGCAACCGATCCCCAGCCTGCAAAGGCGGCGATAGTGGAGCATCCGGCACAATACTTTTGCCGTCGAAATGAGCGTTGACGGTCACCATTAAGTTCAATTTTATATCCGAAAACTAGGGCGGGCAAACCACCGCATGATTATAATGCGTTACTTCTGTTCGAGTTCATCCAATCCTTTAAAGAGGTCATCAAGCTTAGCTTCCTTCCGCTTTATTGTATCATATAAATCATTTACACCGACATCTGCAGGAGCAGCGACAAGCGACTCGAAATCTTCCGTAAATATATCCAGTTGCACGTTCGATTCCCAGTAGAGCTGATCAAATTCACCGCTGTAAACTTGGTGTCGCATTTCGTAGATACCTATTCTGTGGTCCTTAAATCTTGTTGAGTAAAAACCGAACACTTTATGATTAGTTCCTGAAACAAGAGAATCGGGAGGGTCGTATCGTGCCCAATCAAGTTTCCCTGTATGGGTAAGTTCATTCAACGTAGTGATAAGTGAGCTCCAATTACTGCGTTTCATAATCAGCCCTCGCTTTCCCATTGCTGGTCCGCCACATGCTGTCTAATTGATTCTAAAAGCCCCCGAATTTTGCCGTAAACACTTAAACACCAATCTTTGCTGGGTCGACGGGCTCGTTTTCCAAAAATATTTCGAATTAGTTTCGCTTGTCCTCGCGCTTCCCCATTCAATTTTGGGATTACATGTTTAATTAAAGCTTGCAACTCCTCAAGAACAGGTTCTACGCCATTTGGTGCTGAATCGAATGTCGCAACAGCTCTATTAAGCTCAGTACAATAATGTTCCATTTTTTCCAAAATCTCGGGAACCCTGATTCTAGAAACAAGTCGATTACGAATTGTTGATACGGTGCGCATAACATAGAGCGAAATTCCAAGGCCTACGATCGAAGCAATCGCTCCAAAGTCTGTTACCCAAGTAGGCATATAAGAAAGCGAAGTTGATGGTTCCATCATCGATTCTCAGAATGACTACTTTAATGACAATTCTTGTCACCGATACGGGATTCTACATTATTAGCGTCAAATTCATTCACTGCCCCAAAAAAAACCGTATCGCCCACACTGCAAATATCACCGCCACCCCATCTGCGATCAGCCCCGCTGGCAACGCATGCCGCGTCTTCCGGATATTCACCGCCCCAAAATAAACCGCCAATACATAAAACGTCGTCTCCGCCGATCCATAGATCGTGGCGGCGATGGAAGAGATGCGCGAGTTCACCCCATATTGCTTGGTCAAATCCGACAACAGCGCAAACGATCCACTCCCCGTCAGCGGCCTAACAATCGCCATCGGCACCACCTCCGGCGGAATATGCAACACCCGCAACGCCGGCCGTAATAAGTCTGTGAACGCATCCATCGCCCCCGAAGCTTTGAACATATTCACTGCAAACAAAATCGCCACCAGATACGGAATAATCCGCACTGCCGTCGTGAATCCCTCCTTGGCTCCGATGACGAATTCATCATAAACCGCCACGCGCTTGATCAACCCATAAACCGGAAAAAACACAATCATCACCGGCAACACAAAAATCGACGCCAACTCAATGAAATGTCGAAATGAATCCATGATAAAAACTCCGTTGCAATTTCTCTTCGTTTAGCCGCCGACCTTGGTCGGCGTTTCCAGCCCTGTCAGTTGTTAGTCGATAGTGGTTAGTTGTCTTGGTCTTCAACAATTATCAACTAACCATTATCAACTAACACCGGTGCGCGATTCGGATCCGTCCTCCGATACACCCACATTCTCCCCAGTAGCTTTGTCACGATGATCGCGACGATTGCGCACCCCGCGGTGACCGTGACGATGGGGAAATAAATCCGCGAAGTTTGCACGCCCATCAGCGCCACCAGTGTTGCCGGCGGCACAAACTGCACGCAGGCCGTGTTCAGCGCCAGCAGCATCACCATCGGATTCGTCGCGGTATCGCCGCTCGGATTCAGCTTCTGCAATTCCTCCATCGCCTTAATCCCAAACGGCGTCGCCGCATTCCCTAGCCCCAGCATATTCGCCGACAAATTCAGCGCGATCATGCCAAGCGCCGGATGATCCTTCGGGATTTCCGGAAACAACGGCCTTAGCACCGGCTGAATCACCTTCACCAAAATCCCAATCAACCCCGACTTCTCCCCAATCCGCATTAGTCCCAGCCACAACGCCAGCACGCCGATCAATCCAATCGAAATCTCCACAGCTTTTTGCGCAAAATCCGTCGCCGCCGCGGTAATCGCCTGTAATTTCAAAAAATGCCCCGGCGCCGTCGCCACCGTCGTCCCAGCTGGTCCCGTCGTCGCGACCACCGCCTGCGGCTCGTGCCCATAATCCCGAATATCCGAAGCCAGCGCAAACACCAGACTGAACGCAATCAGCCCAGCCCATATGTAATTGAGCATAGAAAATCTCCAATTGAAACTTGAATTGTTAGCCGCACGCCCGAATCAGCGATGAAGAATACCGCCCTTTGGCGTGATCGCAATGTGGAGAAATCTGGCAGGAATGTGCGGAGAGCTTCCTGAGAGTAATATCTTGCGCTACCAGTAGACGGGTTAGTGAGTCAGACTAAAAGCAGCATGAGCGTCCGCATGCCAGTCCAATTGACCTAAGAGTTTCTAAAAATGCGATTTGATCGCTCAAGGTGCGTAGCATGGGCGTCTCGCCCATGTCGGATAAAATTAAACATGGGCGAGACGCCCATGCTACTAATTTTAGAAGCTCTAAATGTAGGGGCGGCTTTAGCCGCCGAAATAAAAAAGCGCGCGGCTGAATCCGCCCCTACAAGAATGAGCATAGGGAAACACTACCATTGCAGGTGCGGTATGTGGGATGGCAACTGTCGATAAATATTACTTCGCCACCAGCGCATCGAGCGCCGTCTTAAAATCCTTCTCGCTACGCAGCCCAACAAATTGCTGGGCAACCTGCCCATTCTGGAAAAGGATAACCGTCGGGATCGCACTGATCTGGAATTTCATCGCGGTGTTGCGATTGGCATCAGTGTCGACTTTGCCGACTTTTACTTTGCCGACATAAGCAGCAGCGATTTTTTCAATCGTGGGGGCGAGCATCCGGCAGGGGCCGCACCATTCCGCCCAGAAATCGACCAGCACGGGCTCTTTCGATTGCAAAACCTCAGAATCAAAATTTGAGTCAGTAAATTCCTTCACATTTTCGCTGGCCATACAAGGCTCCTTCGTAAGTAATGTTCCTCTCGAAGCATAGAGCAGGGGGACGAGAATTGTCAATTGCACAATAGGTGGGGGTAGCAGGAGCGCGCCGGCCTCAGCAAATGGGGCAAAAATGCGGTTTTTTAGTTGAAATCAAAGCCATAAAAAGTCATAATACATTCTTGCCCATCGGGGGGGAGTCCACATTGTGGGAGTTATCGTGAGTCCGTCTGCAGTTTTATCAAACGAGAGCGACACTGTGCCTGATTCGCTGCCGAGCGTGAATATCGCTGCCGAGCAGATGCGCCAGGTGCTCGAAGTTTCGCGGATGCTCGCCGTCACCACCGATCTCGATGCGCTGCTGATCCGCATCGCACATGCGGCCTGCGCCATGCTCTCCTGCGAGCGGGCCAGCATATTTCTGCATGATGCCAGTAAGAAGCAATTGTGGACCAAAGTTGCGCTGCAAGCGCAGGAGATTCGCATTCCCGATCATGTCGGGATTGCCGGGTGCGCGTTTCAGCAAAATGAGCTGGTTCATGTTTCAAGGCCTTATGATGACAAGCGGTTCAATCCAGACCCGGACCGCCGCACCGGGTTTATTACGCGCAATCTGCTGACCGTGCCGATGCTGGATATCAACCAGAAGCCGGTGGGTGTTTTGCAGGCGGTGAATCGCAAGGACGGAGATTTTGGTCCGGAGGATCAGGCGCTCGTGCGGCTCGTCGCGGACCAGGCGGGGGTGGCGATTCAGCGCTATCAGTTGCAGAAAGAAGCCGTCGCCGCCGAATCGATGCGACGTGAGATGGATTTGGCGCGCCAGGTGCAACAGGCGCTGATTCCCAAAACCTTGCCAAAAATTCCCAACACAGAGACCGCCGGCTGGACGCGGCCCGCCAGTGTCACCGGGGGTGATTGCTTTGATATCTGGGAATTGAGCGATGGCTCGCTCGCGATTCTGATCGCCGATGCAACCGGCCACGGCATCGCGCCCGCGCTAATCGTCTCGCAGGTGCGCACGCTTTTACGCGCCCTCTGCGATCTGGAAAGAGATCCGCACGAACTATTGAAATTGGTCAACCGCCGTATGGCGCAGGATCTCGACCCCGGTTGGTTTATCACCGCTTTTCTCATGACCCTCTCGCCTTCGGGGTTAGTGAAATGGAGCAGCGCCGGCCATGGCCCGATCTTTATGGCCCGGGCTTGCGGCCAAAAGGTGGAAATATTGGAACCCTTCGTGCCGCCGCTCGGGGTGCTGCCCGAATTATCGGATGATAAACCGGAAGCCATACAGCTCGGCGAGGGCGGATTTGTCTGCGTCACCACCGACGGCATTTTTGAAGCCCGCAATCCGCTTGGCGAAATGTTCTCGTCCGAAACGCTGGGATCGGTCGTGCAGCGCTATTGCACCCATTCAGCAGATGAAATGCTGACCACCATCCGCGACACCGTCGAAGAATTCGCCCTCGGCATCGAGCCCATCGACGATCAGACCATCGTCGTAGCGCGGCACTGCGGAAATGTTAGTCGATAGTTGTTAATGGTTAATTGTTAAAACCAATGCAACTAGCCACTAACAACTAACAACTAACAATTAACAATTAACAATTAACAACTATCAAATTCAATTCGCCCCCGGATTCGCCGCCAGGAATATTTGCAACGCCGCCGCCGGATCAGCATACACCGTGCGCTGAGTGAGATTAATCTGTTCCTGCTGTGCCAATGTGGTCGTCCCCGTGTTCATCGTATAAGACGCCGTCGTCGCAAAAGCGCAGGGAAAATCTGATGCGTCGATTTTCTCCACATGCCCATCGGCAAATGCAGCGTTGGCAGCGGAGTAGGCGTGTCCGTTTTTCCCGGGATGCCGATAGCCGATCACGGAGTTGGTCATGTTCAATCCATCCACAGATTGGCGGCCCATAAAGACTCCGTCCGCCGCGACAATTAGTTGCGTGCTATGGCGAATCTCACTGGTTTTATGGAGCCGGATTGCATCGCCAATATCAGGCCCGAACCCCGCAACTGTTGTGTAATACAGATCTTTCTGCGCGATCTGCGCCGCACTCAGGGTCTGCCCCGTCGGATGATAAGCATTGATCCAATAGGCAACGCGAATGATGTGATTCATGTTTTCGCCAGGGATGGTGGTCGATTGCTTAGGCGAGGTGTCGCTGCTGCCAGCTTGTGTGAAGTAGAGTGGCCAATCAGTCCAGCCTTGTGAGAATCCAACATTATTCGCAGTCGCTCCCAGCGAGGTGCCATTGAGATCATTTGCATCAGGACAGTAGAACGCCGTTGAGGGCGATTGAGTGCCGGAGCGCATGTAACCATCGCGATCGAGGATGCATGCCCACCCATCCAGCGGCTGCGACGGCCCTCCCGTAAAGTTGCTCGAAGAGCCCGGAATCCATGGCAAGTTATAAGCCGGCACAATATCGCCATGATTATCCGAAGAATAGTTCATCAAAGCCTGAGCAATCGTGCGCAGGTTGGACATACAACGCACCGAGCGAGCCTGCTCTCGGGCGCGGCCCAGTGTGGGCAGGAGGATAGCAATCAGCAATGCGATGATTCCAATAACAACCAGAAGTTCTACCAGCGTAAATGCGCTGCGAAAGCGCGTGTAAGCGGACATGAAATTCTCCAGAAATAGGATTTATGTAGGGGAGGCTTTAGCCGCCCGCATGGGAGGATGCGCGATGAAGCTGCCCCTGCATGAGGGGACGCAGCTTCTAGAGGAACGATCAAATGGAATTAAATTCGAAGATGAGTTACGCAGCCGGCGGAGCGCGACCGTGGTAGGGGGTGGGGAGCGAAATGCCATTCCAACTTATGGGCTGGGCGATGGG
>DASXDR010000081.1:0-5874 GCA_036490535.1 Tepidisphaeraceae bacterium
CTTGGCATATGGCCTCCTTGACGTAAAGAAAGGCACAATACCTAAGTCCTGGGCCTGGCGCGAGGACTTTGTGCTCGCCGCTCTAGAGGGCGGAGGAGGATTATCCATGTCCTCGGAAAATTCTTCGCCATATTCGTCTTCATCGTCATCGCTCCACCTATGCACGCCGAACTGCCGGGCGACTTCGGGGTCGGTCGGATAGATATCGAAACAGAACCCCGCTCCGTCGCATCCCTCAATAGGACACACCCACCAGCCGCCGTCGGGACCTTGCGGTTCTGGCTGCCAGCGGATCTGGTCGGACATGTAAGTATTGCCACAATGGATGCATTCGACTTCGACGGGAATTTTGGGCGGACCCATCGGATCATCTTCCGGCGATGGAGCGTCGTGGGGAGCGACCATGACGTCATTACAATATATATTGTCACGAAATGCCAATTTATCTACGCCACGAATCAGGCCTGCGTCGTAGATCGAATACCGCAATTATTTCCAATCGGCGTGTCGAGGTAACTCGGTAAATCAGTGCGTAAGGAAATCGTTCGAGTCTAAACTTTCGACATCCGGGGCGATCTCTGGCCAGCGATTTGGAGCTTCAAGCACCACGCCGAGCGCCATGCCTACTTCGAGAACGAATTCCAAACCCAGTCCATCCCGCTGTAGATCGTAGTATTCTGCGACCTCGACGATATCTTGCCGTGCCTCGGGACTAAACAAATACTTCATTTGGCGAACCGTTTGCGAAGATCAGCCATGACTTGCTCGCCATCTAGCAACTCGCAATCCCCGCGAGCGATCGCCTCGACCCGCCGCCGAAGCTCGGCCAACAACTCAGGTGGGATATCATCAGCGTCGATGGTTTGACGCAAATCGTCGATCAATTCCTGCCGTTCGCTTGGGTCAAGCGATTGAGCTTCTTTGAGATTTTGTTCGCGCGTCATAGGCATAACTTAATTATACCTCGATTTTACGCCAGCGTGCCGAGCTCCATTTCGTGGAGGCCCTTACCACTGGGGACCATGGGATACACGTGCTCATTGGGCTCGACGAAGAAATCGACGACGACGGGGCCGTCGTGGGCGAGCATGTCTTTGACGGTTTTGGAGACGTCGGCTTTGTTATCGCAGCGGATGCCGCGGACGCCGAAGGCTTCGGCCATCTTGGCGAAGTTGGGGTTCTTCATCGGGCTGTTGCTATAGCGCTTCTGGTAGAAGAGGTCCTGCCACTGCTTGATCATGCCCTGGAAGTCGTTGTTGAGGATCACGACTTTCACGGGGATGTTGTATTGGGCGATGGTGGCCAGCTCGTAGCAAGTCATGAGGTATGAGCCGTCGCCGTCGATATCGATGACGGTTTTGCCGGGGGAGCCGAGCTGGGCGCCCATGGCGGAGGGGAGGCCGTAGCCCATGGTGCCGAGGCCGCCGGAGGTGATCATCTGGCGCGGATAGCGCCAGCGGATGTATTGAGCGGCCCACATCTGGTGCTGGCCGACGCCGGTGGTGAAGATCGCATCGCCATTGGTCTGGCGGTTGATTTCTTCGAGCACGTACTGCGGCTTGGCGTTGTTGGTATCGTCGGCGTAGTGGAAGGGGAATTTCTTTTTCCAGGCGTTCACTTGCGCGAGCCAATCCTTGCGGTCGCGGTGCTCGATGTGGGGGGCCATGGCTTCGAGCGAGGTTTTGGCATCGCCGGGCACGGGGACGTCGACATCGACGACTTTGCTGATTGAAGACGGGTCGATGTCGATGTGGATGATCTTGGCATTGGGGGCAAAGCTGGCGAGGTTGCCGGTGACGCGGTCGTCGAAGCGAGCGCCGACAGCGATCAGGCAATCGCATTCCTGGACGGCGTAGTTGGCGTAGGCGCTGCCATGCATGCCGAGCATGTGGAGGCTCAGTGGGCTGTGTTCATCGAAAGCGCCCAGGCCCAGGAGCGTGGTGGTGCAGGGGATGTTGCCCTTTTCGGCAATTTTGCGAATGACCTGCCAGGCGCCGCTGGCGATTGCGCCGCCGCCGACGTAGAGGACAGGCTTGTTGCTCTTGTTGATTAGTTCAACGGCATTGTTAATTGCCTGCTGGCTGCCACCGAGAGCGCCGGTGTTTTTGCGCTTCAGGATATGCTCGCGCGGCGTGTCGTCCACTTCGTCCGGCATGAGGGCAACCTGCACATCCTTTGGGATGTCGATCAGCACAGAGCCGGGCCGGCCGCTGGTGGCAACCAGGAACGCTTCATTCACTACGCGGGGAATTTCGCGAACGTCTTTAATGAGATAATTCCATTTGGTGCAAGGGCGGGTGATGCCAGTGACGTCGGCTTCCTGGAAGGCGTCGTTGCCGATGGCTTTGGTGGGGACCTGGCCGCTGAAGACGATGATGGGCACACTATCGAGCTGCGCGGTGGCGAGTGGCGTAACCGTGTTCGTAGCGCCGGGGCCTGAGGTGACGATGCAGACGCCGGGGCGTCCGGTGGCGCGGGCATAGCCGTCGGCGCAGTGGCCGGAGGCTTGCTCGTGGCGGTTCAGGATGAACTTGGCGGGGGTTTTATAGAGTTCATCAAAGAAGGGAAGGATCGCTCCGCCGGGGTAGCCGAACATGTATTCGACTTTGTGGGTGCCCACGAGCATTTCGTGGAGAATGCGCGCCCCGGTTTTGCCCTTGTATTTGGGCTGGGTGGGGGTGGATGAACTTTGAGCCGGTTTGGTTTGTGTGCTGGTGGTCATAAGAAAAGTCCCTTTTTTAGCAATCCTGCAAGAGGCCAATTTTAGCGGCATCCCCAGCTGGATTCAAGAATTAAGTTTAACGGGTTTTAGAATCAATCAACTGGATGTGGGTCGGTCGCGGCCTATGTCAGGCGGCGGTTCCGACCTAGCGTACGACTACCGTAAGCGAAAGAAGCTGCGTCACGAGGGGGAGTATAGACGAGAATTAAATGGGGTCAAGGAAAAAATGGACTTATCAATTGGCAAAAATTTGCATTGAAGCGGTATACAAACGATGGCAAAATGGTAAGACAATTCTGATAACAATGGAGGATGGATGATTACTAAGACTTCTATGTTGCTGTCGGTGGTTGCCGCATCGCTGATCGCCGTCGCACCTACTTCGGCAAATGAATTCGGCGCGTTCACGCAGATTGCGATTACTGGCGAAACAGCTCCGGGATCGGGCGGGACGTTCCAGAGCTTTGGCCTGCCAAACCTAGGCATGTTTGTGGCTCAAGACTCGAATGGTGTAAGCGGAGTGTATGCAGGCGGTGGCGCCCCGGTGGAAGTTATCGCCGATACCACGATGGCTGCGCCCACTGGCGGAAACTACTCCGGTTTCTCCAGCCCCATTGCAGGCGGACTCGGTATCGCATTTATTGCCACCACAACTACCAACACGCAACTCGTTATGGGTGGCGATCCCATAGGGGGAAACTTCGGAGTCATCGCGAAGACTGGTGATAGCCCTGCTCTTGGCGAAACATTCGGAAGTTTCCAGCAGATTGCGCTGGGAGGGGTTTTTCCTTGGGGAGAAATTACGTCCAATATCGGGCTATATGCCATCGATGGTAATCCAGACGTTGAGATTTCCGACACACCAACGGCCAATTTCGCCACCGTTCCTGTCGGCGCAGCAGGCGCTTTTACATCCTTTGGGACTGTTTCAACTGTATCGCCTGGTCCTGGTAACCATATCACCCCGGGATACCAAATGGAGGCGATAGCGATTCATGGCACTGCGGGAGGCGTGGAAGGAATATATTATACGGGAAGTGGTGGTGATTTTACTGCACCGTGGACTACTTTGGCAGATACTGCTACCCCGTCCA
This sequence comes from Tepidisphaeraceae bacterium, assembly GCA_036490535.1. GTDB lineage: Bacteria > Planctomycetota > Phycisphaerae > Tepidisphaerales > Tepidisphaeraceae > DASXDR01. Next base: position 3,817 of record DASXDR010000081.1, read on the forward strand.
TCCAACATTTCACCGGCTTTGGCGATCCTGTAGTAACAGAAAATAACATTACATTTACTGCTAGCTATAGCACAGCAACGGGGACCAAACAGGGTATTTTCGCTTATGGTCCATACTTTTATTATAATCCTCCTATTGGCGGAATCGCGTTAAATCAAATTGAAGCTGCTGGAGATGTTGCTCCGGATTCAGGTGGAGGACATTTTGTCGATTTTCTCGCTGTTACCGGCGGAGAATCCATGAACGATGATATCTTTACTGCTACTCTCGATAATGGTGAGGAGGGATTATACGTGTACACTTGGGGCTGGGTTGATGCCAATGGAGTGCTAACTGTGCCTGGCACCACTCAATGTATTTTAGATACGACCGATACTCTTGATGGAAAATCTATCGCTGATATCGAGCTCTCTCCGCAAGGGGGCGCGTGGGAAGAAGACCCTACCTTCAAGGTAGACTTCACCGATGGATCTCAGGGCATATATTCTTTTGAGGCAGGCGTTCCCGAGCCGAACCTTCTTTTGGTTCCCTTCATCGCGGCGATGCATATAACCATGCGTCGCCGTAAGAGATAAACCTTTCCGAGGGGCTGGGCGAGAAATCATGTCTGAAACACCGGCTGGTATCATTGCTTGCCCTGCCTGTGGCCGGCAATTTAAGTGGAAGCCGGAATTGGCTGGCAAGCAGGCAAAGTGCGCTTGCGGGCATTTGATTGCCATCCCACCCACACCGCCGCAGGATGATCTTTATGACCTGGCTGAGCCCGAGCCAGCTCAATCCCTGCCGCGAGTACCCAAACCGCTTGAGAGTTTAAATCCCAAGCCGGTTGTCAATTATCAAGCGCCCAAAAAAGCCGGTGATGGATTTTCCACGGAGAAACTGCGTAACGTGCAGGCTCCATTGGCCCTGATCGCCATTGGGGTGATCGTGCAATGGGTAGCGGCATGGCTTCGCAGCTCACATACATCGGTCGCACTCTCCGCCACGCTGATTCTCGTCAGTGTCGGAATGGTGATCAGCACGGTGTTCATGCTGATCGCCGTATTTATCGCTGCAAGAATTCGCCAGATTCATTTAGGAAAATTCTGGTCGGCGGTTCTGAAGCTGGCTGCGATCAGTGTAGCGCCGCGGGCAATTGTTCTGCTGCTGTATCCGGTGCTGATGTTCGTTCCATTCTTCGGCTGGCTTATCGGTTGGGCGATCGAGTTCTGCCTCTTCTTTGCGCTTCTGGGTTACTTTTGTGAACTGGATGAATCGGATACATGGTTTTTTGTGATTGTGATGATCGTGGTGAGCATAGCGCTGACGGTAGGAATGGGAATTATTGCAGCGAGATTCTTGTGAGGCCTGAGAAATCAGCATTACTTCAACGAGTTTGATCGCGCTCGTTGCTTGTGAATCAGAGCTGCCGTCACAAGCACGCTGATTAAACCAAAGCTTGTTGGCTCGGGAACAGGTGACCATTCGACAGCAAAGAGATATCCTGAAGTCGAATTCGCTATCCCATAAATATTTCCAGCGCTATCGATCGTGTATGCCGTGGAATGAAACCAAGTGTAAGAATTTGGTAACAGCGACTGGAGATTTATGGTTGAAGCGGCGGAGCCGGACCAGGCAAGCGCCTGCGGTTCGTCAGTTGATGTTTCCCCAAAACCAACTTGAGTGACACCATTCGTGCCGTTCGCAGAAGTAGAAATAAAGCCAGATAAATTGGTTGGATTCAAATCCACCGTCGAATCGGCCGTGCCAGTCCATAGAAGCGCATGGGAATAATATCCGCCAGAACTATTTGTTCCCGTCGCGGGCCCAGAACCATATCCCACTTCTTGATTGCCACTGACAGCCTTGCCTTGAGAACTGATAAAACCAGAAAGATTGGTGGGATTGAGATCGACTGCCGAAGCCGCGGTGCCCGACCATAAAATTGCGTGAGTGTTGTAACCAATGGAGCTATTTGGATTGGTCCCCGTGGCCGAACCGTAACCATATCCGATCTGATCGGTGACATCCGTTCCAATCGCTATGGAATCACTGAATCCGGTCAGATTAATCGGGCTA
>DASXDR010000087.1:0-54719 GCA_036490535.1 Tepidisphaeraceae bacterium
CCAGCCAGCCAGCCAGTCCCAGCAGCAAAATGAGAATGCTCACCACCCCCAGCCCCACGCCAATACGCGTCAATTGCATCAACAGTGAGGGACCTCTGCGAATCAGCCAATATCCAAATCCCCACGCTGAAACCAACCATACGCCCAGTAAACAACCATCCACCAGCAGATGGTAAAAAATATCCACCGGATCCGTGTGCGCGTAACTAAAAAATATCGCAAAGAAAACGAGTCCCCATAAAGCGATCAGCCACCCGCGCGAATCGATGGAAGATTTACGCGCTCTTTCCATCACCTTCATCCAGATGAAAAAGCTTGTTCATCGCATGTAGATATTGGCTGATAGGAGCATGCTGCGCATCCGCATTCTTCAGCGTCTGAATCGGATCATGCAGAAGCTTATTAACAATCCTGCGGACCATCTCTTCCAATTGCTGCCGCTGCTCAGTGGGCATATCCGGATAGCGATTGGTGATGCGAGCTAATTCTTCCTGCGCTAAGCCGTGATAGCGCGCATAGAGCTGCTCAATGGCCGGTCCCATTTGCCGATTGCGATGCCAGGCAGCGAATTCTTCTACCGCAGCACGCACCAGAGCGCGCGCGGATTCGATTTCTCCGCTTCGCTGCGATTGCGTGGCGGAGACAACTTGCTGGAGATCGTCAATGTTATAGAGGTAAACGTGCTCGAGCTGTCCAACCGAATTTTCCACATCGCGCGGAACAGCAATATCCACGATGAAGATCGGCCGATATCGCCGCAGCTTCAGCACCGATTCAAACATCGTGCGCGTGATAATGGGCTGCGTCGCACCCGTAGAGGTAATAACGATATCTGCATGAGCGAGATGGCTGGTGAGTTCCATAAAGGAAACTGCTTTGCCATTAAATTCGGCTGCAAGCGCCTCGGCTTTGGTTTGATCGCGATTGCAGATGAGCAATCGGCCCGGGCGCAGGTTATGGAAATGCGAGATTACCAGCCGCGCCATCTTGCCCGCGCCGATGCACAATACCGTCTTATCCCCAAAGCGATCGAAAATAGATTTGGCATAGTCCACAGCAGTCGATGCGATGGAGAGCCGTCCCGCGCCGAGCGCGGTTTGCGTCATCACCTGCCGCCCGACCGCCAGGGCTTTTTGAAATAGCGGATGCAGCAGGGGGCCAGCCGATCCTGATGTTCGCGCCAATTCATATGCATCGCGCACCTGCCCGATGATCTGTGTTTCGCCCAGCACAATCGAATCCAGCGAAGCCGTCACGGTAAATAGATGCTGCGCGACCTCTTTTTCGGTTTTGCGATACCAATGCGAATCAAAATCGCCAGCAGCAAGCCCGTGAAAATCTGGTAGGAATTTTGCAATCTCTTCTGTTTCGGCTTGCCCTTTAGCGACAGTATAAATCTCGATTCGATTGCATGTCGAAAGCAGAACAATTTCGGATTCAGGAAATCGCTGCTGAAATTGGCTGATAGCATGGGCTTGGCGTGCTTCCGCGACCGCCAGCCGCTCGCGCACCGCCAGCGGCGCGGTGGCGTGATTCATGCCCAGCAGGAGCAGCCGATCCATCAGCGATTCCCCCCCGGCATGAATTGCACGGCGATCAACGTGCCGAGCATGAGCACAAATCCAAGAATTGAGAGCATGGCGACCCAACGCCCGCGAAAACGCGGATTGATCGGCGAATGCAGCACGAGTGCGTAAACAATCCAAACCGCTGCGGAAAGAATTACCTTGGGACTGGTAATCCAATATTTACCGAGTGTGGATTGCCCATGCAGCGCTTTAACCAATCCTGTTATCAAGCCAATAGTCAAAAGCGCAAACCCCAACGTAACCGCTTCAAGCGTCATTCTCTCCAGCCGCTCCAGCGAGGCGACGTGCACATTGGGCAGCGCGACCTTGGCGCGAAGGCGACGGTTGGCGATCAAATACATCGCGCCAGCGGCGCTCGCCACCGCGAACGCTACCGCTCCGAGATAACTGCTCGTGCGATGCGTCCAATCCCAGGCACTGTTGGAATAAGCCCGCGGCACAAACCGTCCAAAGAGACCCGCCGAAATGAGCAGCACAATTACAATCGGCAGCAGAAACCAATCCAGTCCGCCGATCGGCCTTTTATATTGAATGTAAAGCACAAACCCCGCCAGCAATAATCCCAGACAAAGCAGGCATTGAAAATTATCTTCCAGCGGCGTCCATCGCCCTTGTGCCACGCATTGCCAGATCAATGCTCCCAATATCAACAGGGTACCCCAATAGACACAGGTTTTGCCCAGGAGTCGATGAGGAATAATCGCGCGACCATTACTATTGTTGGTCGCGTCAGCTCGCAGCGATAACAACGAAACACCCAATGCAATCGCAAACGCGACGCAAGCAAGTAGAACAAGAATAAGCGGCCCTACAGAAGTCATACCGATCATCACCGGCAGTGGCACGTAAGTACCACTGAAAGTATTGAGTCCATCATTTTAGCATGGGATATTTTTTCGTCAGCCATTCCCACATCGCTTCTTTTCCGTAGCGATCCAGCACCGCAAGGGCCGTTGGCGAAGCCAAATCCCGGAAAATCGTGCGGCGTTGCTCCGGGTCGGGAATGCGATTGCGAATCACGGGCCGGACGGAATACATCGTCTCGGCCATCGTGGCGTAATGCGCAGGGATTTTTTTGGTCAATTTATTCCGCACCTCCGCCGCCAGCGTTGGCGAGCCACCCGCCGAGATGGCGATAACTAATAATCCCTGCCGATAAACCGCCGGATTGGAAAAATTCCCGGGAGCGCTTTCATCAAAATCCGCCCGTCCCACCAGTATTCCGCGTGCCTCGGCATCACTCACCACGCGCTTATTAACGCTCGGATCATCCGTCGCCGCGAAAACCAGAAACGCTCCCTCGAGATGCCGAGCATCGTAAGCTTCAATCATTTTTTTCACTTCCGCCGGCAATTCCCCCGGAAACGCAGGAGCCACGGCAATCACTTCCCCGCACCCCGCATCCAGCAGCGCCCGCGCCTTCCGTGCCGCTACCGTACCTCCCCCCACAATCACCGCCCGGCGGCGCGTCAAATCGAGCATGATCGGATAAGCAAAACTCATAGGCGATTGGATAGTGGCTTTGTTTGATCCGAAATCAATAGCCGGCGGTCAACGACCGCCGGAAAGAATTCCGGCACTCGTTGAGTGCCGGCTATTAATCTCACGCCTCATTTCATGCATGCCTCGCCTATAATTCCTCACAATGTCTCAGTTTTACAATAACATCAAAACCGCGATTCTTCTCGCGGCAATGACGGCCCTAATCCTATGGATCGGCTCCTTCTGGGGCCAGCAGGGCATTATCATCGCTTTGATCTTCGCGGCCATCACCAATTTCGTCAGTTTCTATTTCTCTGACAAAATCGCCTTAGCCGCCTGCCAGGCCCAGGAAGTTCCGCCCGGCCACCCCCTTTATCAGATCGTCCAGCGCCTGGTCGACCACGTGGGCCTGCCCATGCCGCGAGTCTATATCTCGCCCGCCGCCGCCCCCAACGCCTTCGCCACCGGTCGTAATCCGCATCACGCTGCTGTCTGCGCCACGCAGGGCCTGCTCGACATGCTCAACGATAACGAAATCAGCGGCGTGCTTGGTCACGAACTCGCCCACGTGAAACATCGCGATATCCTGATCGTCTCCGTTGCTGCGACCATTGCCGGCGCGATTTCCATGCTCGGCTATATGTTCATGTGGTTCGGCATGGGTGGCCAGCGGGATGATCGTGAAGGCAATCCGATCGCTGCTTTGCTGCTGATTCTTTTAGCTCCACTGGCTGCAGGGCTGATCCAAGCCGCCATCTCCCGCTCGCGCGAATTCAACGCTGACAAAGAAGGTGCCGAGATTTGCGGCGACCCCATGTATCTCGCGACCGCTTTGCAGAAAATCGATGGCCAGGCCCAGCGGATTCCCATGAACGTCAATCCGTCGTTCAATTCCATGTTCATCATCGAGCCGCGCAACATTGCCGGGGCGATCACCGGCCTTTTTCAAACCCATCCACCGCTCGAAGCCCGCCTGATGAACCTCATCGGCCGCCCGCACGTTTAATTCAGCGACGTAGCACGGGCGTCTCGCCCGTGAGCATGATCCATGGCCGAGACGGCCGTGCTACATTGAAACAGAACCAGCATGGAATATATTGCGGCCTTCGGGCCGGGTTGGCCGATAATCTCATACATTAGATAATCAGGAGCGCTTTTTTCGATGAAATTTTCCTTTGTTGCGTGCGTAATTTCCCTCTTTGCATTTTCCTTCGCCGCCCGGGCCGATCTCAACAATGATGTCGCGTCGATCCTGCACGATCCGCACCTGGCCCGCGTCGACGCTGGCGTCTGCATCGCCCGGCTCGATGCGCATCAGGCTCACATTATCTTCAACTCCCACGCCGACGTCCCCCACACCCCTGCGTCGAATTTAAAAATCATCACCACCTCCGCTGCCCTCGCTCGCCTCGGCACCAATTTCCAGTTCCACACCCGCCTGCTCCAGCACGGCAATGATCTGATCATCGTCGGCGATGGCGACCCCACCTTTGGTGATTCCGATCTGAACCCCCCCACGCATGCTTCCCCAAGCGCCGTCCTCCAGCAATGGGCCAGCGCTCTTAAAGCACACAACATCAGCAGCGTAAACAACATTCTCATCGACGATGCGGTGTTCGATGAGCAGTTCTACCACCCGCATTGGCCCGCCGACCAATACCCGCGCAAATACGCCGCCGAAGTCGCCGGGCTAAGTCTGAACGCCAATTGCATCGACGTAGCCGTCCGCCCCTCCAGTGGCCACGCCAGTTACACGCTCGATCCGCAAACGAATTACGTCGCCGTGAAAAATACCTGCACCGCCGGCCGCTCCACAGCGGTTTGGCTCACCCGTGAAAACGGCAACAACCAGCTCATCCTCCGCGGCACCTCCGCTTCCCCCGGCCTCTACAGCATCACCATCCACGATCCACCCCTCTACACCGGCCAGGCCTTCGCCGACATTCTCCGAGCCAATGGCATTACCATCACCGGCCAGGTCCGCCGCGACCGCAATCCCGGCCCCGGCCCGTACGTCTCCCTCGCCACCTACCAAACCCCGCTCTCCGCCGTCATCGATCGCGCCAACAAAGATTCTGTCAATCTCTACGCCGAAAGCCTCTGCAAGCGCCTCGGCTTCGCCGCCACCGGCACCAGCGGCTCATGGTCCAGCGGCACCGCTGCCGTCGGCGCTTTTCTAGTCAACCAGGCTCACGTCTCCCCCGATGAATTCCATCTCGACGACGGCTGCGGCCTAAGCCACCAGGACCGCATCTCCGCCGGCGCCATCCTGCGCGTCCTCTGCTACGATTTCTATTCCCCCAGCCGCGATATTTTCATGTCCTCGCTCGCAATCGCCGGCAAAGACGGCACCCTCTCCAAACGCTTCCGCGGCAGCTCCCTCGACGGCCGCGTCTTCGCCAAAACCGGATTTGTGAACAACGTCTCCTGCCTCTCCGGCTTCCTCAAATCCAAGTCCGGCCAATGGTACGCCTTCTCGATCATGTTCAATAACATCCCGATGTATTCGAACAGCACGTATAAGCCGATCCAGGAAAGAATTGTCGAGGCAGTGGATCGCGCGGGCGTGTAAGAAATGTTGCTCTATGTAGGAGCCGCCTCGGCCGCCGCGGATACATAGAACCGAGCGGCTTAAGCCGCTTCTATTCTACTGGAAGATTTGGTGTAGCAGATTTATTCTCGCGCTTTGGCGGCGAATAAATCGGATGCCCCGCACGCCGCGCCTCCTCCGTGCGACGTCGAGCATCCTCGATCAATGCTCGCAAATCCCCATTATATTCCGCCAACAATTTTTCTCGGATGCGATGCACCTCATCAACAATTGGATTTTCATACATCGCGCACCTCTATCATTAATTCATAAGGCGTACAAATAATCGGGGCTCGATAACCACCATCCTGGCACGTCTGCTCGATTTTCGTACGCATCGTCGCATTGGCTAGATGCTTACAATTCCAAGTCAACAGATATTCTATGGCGTTGATCGCGCTGACGGCAACGTGAAACGCGTCAACTCTCGCTTTCTGCGGCAATGCGTGACGTTTCACAAGAAGGTCGGCCAAATCTTCTACCCCTGGCAATACTGGTGCGAGGGTCAGACCATCCACAACGGCCAATCGCTCACTCGCGGCCTGCGGATCGCCCTGCTACGCTTCGTTGCGAACAACATCCGATGTTAAAAGCTCAAACCGCTGCCGCGCTTCCTCCCACCATTTCCGCGTAGGAGCATCTGACCAACCACCAGCGGGTCATTCGGCAACCGCGAAGTCAGATGGCCAACGATTGTCGTCTCAATGTAAACCGTCGGTTTCGTGGCCATGGCAGGAGGATACCAGATTTTCTGAAATACGTTTCGAAAATTTGGGCACTAGCGCACCTCACTCCATGGTCGCGCTCTGGGAAAATATATTTGCCGATAAGATATTTGCCGGATATTGTTTTTCCATGAGCATCACCGAAATCGAGGCCGTCGTGGATCGCTTATCGCTACCCGAACAGGAGCAGTTGCTGCGTCATCTGCAGGCGAACCTGCGCCGCGGCGAATCTTCATCCGACTATACCTCGCGCGAGACTTGGATGCAGCGGCTGGATGCTCTACGGAATTCCATTGGCTCACGTACGGTTAATCTTTCCAGTGAGCAAATCCTAACTGAATCCCGCGGGGAATAATTTCAATGAAGCCCCGCATGTACATGCGGGGCTATGTGTTCCGGCGTTCGTGCGGCAATCAGTAGAATTTGCATAAGTTTCCATCTTCGCGCCGCCAACACATCATTTTCAATTAATGAAACAAATAGGATAATCCGTCTATGCCGGTCTACATGATGACAGCGCATGCATATCGGTCGTGGCCAGAAGATCATCCACGGGGATATGTTCAACGGCGGGAAGGATTGAAAAAATCTTTAGCTAATCTGGCTGCATTCAGGGCGGCGAAAGCGAGATTTAATGAGGCGCGATTTGATATGGATATGCAGATGGCGCTGCATGAGGTTATTCCCCAAATCGCAGACGAATTCGAGATAAAATTGCACGCTACGGCCACGTGTCCAAACCACATTCATGTTATTTATTCGTTCAGTAGCCCCGCATGTACATGCGGGGCTACAAAGCATTGTCGGAGAGGATGCGCCGCCAAAGTGTTTGGTGAGAATGTTTTTGTTCGCATGAAAAGAAAGATGGGACAGCGCATTGCGCAGCTCAAACAGACTTCGGGAAGAAAGTGGTTTTCGCGCGGATGGGATACAACACCGGTACGGAATCGAAGGCATTTCGAATATTTGATCCGTGAGTATTTGCCGCAGCACGAAAGAGAGCAAGGCGGGATTTGCCGTGTGCATGAATAAGGAAGCCCCGCATGTACATGCGGGGCTACGAATAACATTTGGTCATTTCGCCATCTCGTGTTTCGTAACCACTCTGCATTCATCCTTCTTCATTCATATAATGCATAAATGCCCCACTCCCCCAGCCGCCGCTACCACGACCGCGTCGCCCGCCAATACGACTCCATGTACGATGACGCCTATTGGCACTTCCACGATGAGCTAACCTGGCGAACCATCAAACCCCACCTCCCGCGCGACGCCACCGCCGCCTGTCTCGACCTCGGCACCGGCACCGGAAAGTGGGGCCTCAAACTCCTCAAGAGCGGCTACCCCACCACCTTCATCGACCACTCCGGCTCCATGATCGAACAGGTCCGCGAAAAACTCATTCCCAATCCGCGCGCCAAAAAAGCCACCCTCCTCGTCGGCGATATCGTGCATCTGCCCGATCTGCCATCCGATCATTTCGCATTGACCTTGGCCATGGGCGATCCGCTGAGCATCTGCTCCGACGCCAAGGCAGCCGTCACGGAAATGTTCCGAACCACTCGCGCCGGCGGCGTGGTGATTGCAACCGCCGACAATAAATTGGCCGCGATCGATCATTACGCCCGCATGGGAAAACTGGACGACTTGGAAAAATTTATTTCCACCTCGCGCACGCATTGGCTGACATCCGACACCCGCGAGCAATTTGAATTGACGACCTTCACCCCGGGCACGCTACGAAAACTATTCGAATGGGCCGGCTTTGAAGTGCTTTCGCTAATCGGCAAACCGGTCCTGCCCGTGCGTGAAAATCCGCCATTGCTGGCCTCGCCGGAGGCCATCGAGCGGCTTTTGGACATGGAAGAACAGTTGCGAACCGATCCAGCCAGTGCCGCCCGAGCCGCCCATTTGCAAATTACTGCGCGAAAGTCCGCATAATCTTCCAGAACTTCGCCAAGTGCTTATCCACAATATATTGTATTTTGATGATTTTTATCTTCCATCCATAGCGGATAATCCTCGCTACCGAAAAATCTCGTCCATTCGCTTGACATAGATTGGTTAATTCTGAATAATTATGGAAGATTTTGGAAAAGGATTTTACGCAATGGTAGCGCCAGCACGGGCATTAGATCGCGGCGAAGTCGAAAAGCTGGTTCGTGAGGTTTTGACCAGTCGTCTGCGCAGCGGAAATAAAAAGTCCCAAGGGGCTCCCCAAGCCGGTGGTCCGCCGCATCCGTTGGTCGTGAATGTCTCCGCCCGGCACATGCACGTTCGCCCCGAAGATCTGGAAATCCTCTTCGGCTCCGGAGCCAAGCTCTCCAAAATGAAGGACCTTTATCAGCAAGGCGAATTTGCCAGCGAGCAATTGGTGACCGTCATCGGCCCGCGCCAGCGCGTCATCCCCAATGTTCGCATCCTCGGCCCCACGCGCAATTACACCCAGGTCGAACTCTCCTACACCGACGGCATCTATCTCGGCATCGATCTCCCCCTGCGCATCAGTGGCGATCACAAAGACACCCCCGGCATGACCATCATGGGGCCGAAGGGCGCACTCACCATCAATCAAGGCGTGATCCGCGCAGAACGCCATGTGCACATGTCCACCGAAGACATGGCCTACTACAGCGTCAAAGATGGCGACTACATGAAACTCAAAATCGATGGCCCCTGCGGCATAATCTTCGACCGCGTGAGGGTGCGCTATCACCCCAAGGTAATCCTTGAAGTGCACATCGACACCGACGAAGGCAACGCCTGCAACATCGAATCCGCCACGCACATTGAGCTCTTCAAATAACAACTAACGATTAACAACTATCAACTAACAAGTGACGAAAGGAACGCAACATGCCAAGTGAAGCTTTGGGTTTACTCGAATGCAAAGGCCTCGCCGCCCTGATGGAAGGTACCGATGCGATGCTGAAAGCCGCCAACGTCGAGATGATCGGCTACGACAAAGCCGGCAGCGGCATGGTGACGACATTCGTCAAAGGCGACGTCGCCGCCGTGAAAGCCGCGATCGATGCCGGCGCCGAAGCCGCAGGCCGCGTAGGCCAGGTCGTCGCCGTGCATGTGATCCCGCGCCCGCATGATGAACTGGCCGCGATGATGCCCAGGAAAAAAGGCGCCCAACAACCCGCACCCGTGAAGAAATAACCTAATTACACTGCGGGCTTGTCACTTTAGTGACAAGCTCCTAGTCGCCAAAAACGACTAGTCCGCAAAACCGGAGAATTCAAAATGCCTGAAACATTTGGAAGCGCAATCGGAATGATCGAAACCAAGGGCTGGGTCGGCCTCGTCGAAGCCACCGACGCCATGGCCAAAGCCGCTAACGTCGAAATCGTCAAAACGATCCAGATCGGCGGCGCCTATGTCACCACCATTGTCCGCGGCGACGTCGGCAGCGTAAAAGCCGCCATCGACGCCGGCTCCGAAGCCGCCGGCAAAATCGGCGAGCTGGTCGCCTCGCACGTGATCGCGCGCCCGCATCCCGACCTGCTCGCCGGTTTCGGCGCGATTTAACGACGTAGCATGGGCGTCTCGCCCATGATTTTTATTCACATGGGCGAGACGCCCATGCTACGAAATGCTAATTCTTGTTGCCAACCTCGGTTCCACCAGCTTCAAGTACAAACTGCTCGACATGGAGCAGGAAGGCGAAGTCATTGCCAAAGGTCTTTATGAACGCATCGGCCAGGAAGGCTCGCCTTTTAAAAATCACGGCGATGTGATCGACGTGATTCTAAAAGAGCTGCCAAGAAAGCCCGATGCGATCGGTTTCAAAGCCGTGCATGGCGGCCCAATCTCCGGAGCGGTGCGAGTGAATGAAGCGGTGATCAAAGTGCAGGAAGAATTCGCCGATGTCGCGCCGGCACACAATCCGCCCTACATCGCTGCGATGAAAGCATTCATGGCCAAGCTGCCCAACACGCCACAGGTCGCCGCCTTCGAAACCGCCTTTCATCAAACGATCCCGATGGCTCGCCAGATTTATGCGATTCCCTATGAATGGACCGAAAAGCTCGGCATCCGTCGCTATGGTTTCCACGGCGCCAGCCATCGCTACATCGCGATGCGCACACCCGAACTCGTGCAGGATGCCCGGCGGATTATCTCCTGCCACCTCGGTGGTTCCTGCTCCATCTGCGCAATCGAAAACGGCAAAAGCGTCGCCAACAGTTTCGGCATGACCGCCCAGTCCGGCATTCCCCATTGCAACCGTGTCGGTGATTTCGATACGTTTGCCATCCAGAAGCTTCTCAAACAAGACTTGTCCCTCGCGGACATTCTCAAAAAGTTAGGCAAAGAAGGCGGCATGCTCGGCATGAGCGGCATCTCGCAGGACATGCGCGATATCGAAAAAGCCTCCCATGCCGGCGACGCCCGCGCCAAACTCGCCATCGATGCCTTCGTCGAAACTGTCCGCCACTACATCGGTGCTTATCTGGTTGCCCTCGGCGGCTGCGATTGTCTGGTCTTCACCGGCGGGATTGGTGAGAACGGAATTGCCATCCGCGAAGCCATCTGCCGCAATCTCGAATTTGCCGGCATCGTTCTCGATCCCCAGAAAAACCAGACCCGCGGCAAGGAAGAAAAAATCAGCAAAGTTGAAAGCAATTGCGAAATCTGGGTCGTCCCCACCAATGAAGAACTGGTCGTCGCAATGCAAACGGAAGCAGTATTAACAGCGAATTGATACGTAGCATGGGCGTCTCGCCCATGTCCAAATTTAAATGCTCATGGGCGAGACGCCCATGCTACATGGAGAAGTATATGGCAAATGGTGAAGCAATCGGATTGATCGAAACCAAGGGTATCGTCGCCGCCGTCGAGGCATGCGATGCCGCCCTCAAGGCAGCGAACGTTGAGTTCGTCGAACAACACAAAGTAGGCAGTGGCCTCGTGGCCATCACCCTGCGTGGAGACGTCGCCGCCGTTCGCGCCGCCATCGATGCCGGCGCCGAAGCCGCCGGCCGCCTCGGCGAAGTGGTGAGCGTCCACGTCATCGCCCGCCCGCACAGCGAAGTATCGAAGATGGGATGACACGGTGAAACGTGAAGACGTGAAACGTGATAAAGAGCGTCACGTTTCACTTATCACGTTTCACGTCTTCACGTTTCAGGAGTTCCCATGTTCCTCGCACGAGTAACCGGCCAGGTGGTCGCGACGCAGAAGGATAAAAGCCTTAACGGCCAGAAGCTTCTCGTCGTCGAGCCATTGAATGTGAAATATGAAGAGGGCGCCGCCGCGCCAACACCAGCATCCCTCGGCAACACCGGCCGCGCTATCGTTGCAATTGATGCGGTGGGATGCGGTGAAGGCCAGTTAGTCCTAGTAGTCCAAGGATCCTCCGCGCGCATGACGGATATCACGAAAACGATGCCAGCGGATGCAGCGATCGTGGGCATCGTCGATTCCGCGACCTATGCGGGCAAGACGTTTTATCAGGAAGAGAAAAGATGAAACGTGAAAACGTGAAACGTGACAAGAACTAGGTTTATCACGTTTCACGTTTTCACGTTTCAAATTGGGATTGTCCGATGAACCAGACACTTATCCAGGATGTAGTTGCGGAAGTAATGCGAACGCTGGACTCGCGGCGAAGTGGCAGCGGGAGGGTGCTGCCGCGCGTGGGGGAGGATGCGCCGGCGAATGAAGGCAAGCGGCGCGAGGCGGAGCAATCGCCGCACAATCTGGATACGCCGATCGGACAATTCGGGATTTTTGGAAAAGTGGATGATGCAGTTTCTGCTGCGGATCAATCGCAGAAAAAGCTCATGAAACTTTCGCTCGATGAGCGCGATCAGATTGTGAAATTGATCAAATCGACCGCCAAGGCCAAGGCGAGCGAATGGGGGAAGATGGAGTTTGAGGAGACGAAGATCGGCAGGCTCGATCACAAGATCGAGAAGCTGCAGATTCTCGAATTAGTTCCCGGCGTGGAGTTTTTGAAGACACATGCCGATAGCGGCAGCAATGGCGTTTGCCTGGAAGAATTCGCCCCGTTTGGCGTGATCGCTGCAATTACGCCGGTGACGCATTCGGTGCCAACGCTCTCGGCCAACGCGATCAGCATGATCGCCAGTGGCAATGCAGTAGTGTTCAATGCGCATCCGAGTGGCGTGCGATGTGCTGCCCATGCGGTGCGGGAATATAACAAGCTGATTGCGGCGAAATTTGGGATTGAGCATCTGCTCACGGTCGTGGTTCCGCCCACACTGGAATCAGCCGATGCGATGTTTCAACATCGGGGGATTTCGCTGCTGGTGGTGACGGGCGGCCCGGCAGTGGCGCGGGCCGCAATGGCGGCGAAGAAGCGGGCGATTGTCGCGGGGCCGGGGAATCCGCCGGTGGTGGTGGACGAAACCGCATGTTTATCCAACGCTGCCAGCTCGATCGTGAAAGGAGCTGCATATGACAACAACCTCCTCTGCATTGGTGAAAAGCAAGTCTTCTGTGTCGAAAGTGTTTTCGACAAATTGATGGAAAAGATGACGCAGAACGGGGCGTTCATCCTAAATAAGGACCAGATCGCAGCACTGACCAAAACGGTATTCAAAGTGAATAACGAGGGTCATGCGCATCTGAATAAAGAATTCGTTGGCAAAGATGCCAGTGTGCTGGGACAGACAATTGGCGTGCGCGTGCCGCCGACGGTGCAGTTGCTCATTGGCGAAACCGATTTTAAACATCCATTCGTGCAGGAAGAGCAGATGATGCCGTTCGTGCCGTTCGTGCGATGCAAGAACGTGGATGAGGCGATTGATCTCGCCATCGAATCCGAGCACGGCTATCGGCACACGGCGATTATTCACTCGCAGAATATGGACACGGTGACGAAATTTGGCCGCCGCGCGAATACGACTCTCTTCGTGGTGAATGGCGCATCGCCAGCAGGCCTCGGCCTCGGTGGTCAGGGATATCTGAGCTACAGCATCGCCACGCCAACCGGCGAAGGAATCACCACGCCACTGACGTTCACGCGCTATCGCAGAATGATGATTACGGGAAGTTTGAGAATGATTTAGAGAGTTAGTTGTTAGCGGTTAATTGGTAGTTGTTGAACACCAAGACAACTAACAACTAACCACTAACAACTAACAATTGCCATGCAACTTGGAACAGTGATTGGCCATGCGACCGCGACGATTAAGCATCCATCGATGAATGGTTGGCGGATGCTGATTGTGCAGATGCTGGGAAATGACAGGCAACCGGAGGGCGATCCGGTGGTTGCGTTTGGAAAATATTCTCCCGGCATAGGCCAGACGGTAGTGCTGAATTCGGACGGCAAGGGAGCACGTGAATTGATCGGCGATGAGAAAAGCCCGGTGCGATGGTTTGTGATTGCGATTGAGAACGAAACATGATTGTGACAGCCAGACAGCTTGAGGACATGCACAAATCCGCCGGCGGAAGCGGGAAGATTGTCTTGCCGTATCGGGCGAAACTGACGCCGCTGGCGAAAGATTTTATCAAGGCGAAAAAGATTGAGCTGGGATATGCGGATAGTGCGGATAGACCGGCTGGAGGACCAGCCGGCTCTCCTGCGCTGGTGGAGCCGGTTGGTCCTCTAGCCGGAAATGGAAGTGGCGCATATCTCTGGTGGAGCGACGGCCCCGCGGGTCCCGCCAAAGCGGCCATGACAACAGAAGAGCGGCAATCGGGTGTGAAGCCATTAGCGATTGCGAACGACGAAGCGAATTTGATTAATGCGATTCGCGCAATCGCTAAGGAAATGAAGAGCGGAAATACGGCCGGTGCAGTGTTGCTAGTCAAGAGCGGCGCCCGCGCGATGGTATTTGCCAATCGCTGCCCGAGCATTCGTGCGGTGCTGGGCACATGTATGGAAACCGTCGAGCAAGGCATCGACCAGATCGCAGCGAATGTACTGGTTATAGAGCATCCGCATAAAAATCTTTCGCAGATTCGGAATTTATTGACGCGGTTTTTGCATCGGCCTCGCAAGCTTTCTCCGCAAATCGAGCAGCAGCTCAAGGAGCTGGCGTCATGCGGATAGGCAAAGTGATTGGCCGGGTGACGCTCAATGCGTGTTATGACGCGCTGTGTGGCGGGCGGTTTCTGCTCGTTGCGGTGCAGGATCGTTTTGCTTTGGCGGGAAAGCCGCGCAAGACGCGCGAATCGCTTGTGGTTTATGACCATCTGGGTGCGCGCGAGGGCGATTTGATTGCGTTCACCGAATCGCGTGAAGCGTGCATGCCGTTTTATCCGGAGAAGCGCGTGCCGATCGATGCGTATAACTCAGCCATTCTCGACACGGCTGAGATTGAATTGGAGATTGAAAGGCATGAAACGTGAAAATGTGAAACGTGACCAAAAATCTGGTCTTCATCACGTTTCACGTCTTCACGTTTCATGGAAAAAAACATGGCATATACCAAAACAAATGGAAGTGATAATCCAGTGAGTGAATGGAAACTCAAGGAGCAGATGTGCGACGTCGGCCGGCGCATCTGGCTCAAGGGTTTTTGCGCCGGTAATGAAGGGAACCATTCTTATCGCTTATCGGAGAATCGTTTTCTCTGCACGCCGACGGGAATATCCAAAGGGAATCTGAAGCCAGACGATATTTGCGTCGTCGATGCGGACGGAAAACAGATCGCGGGAAAACGCAAACGCACCAGCGAATTTTTATTGCACGCGACGATTTATAAAGCCCGGCCGGATGTGCGGGCGGTGATTCACTCGCATCCGCCGCATGCGACGGCGTTCGCAGTGGCTGGTGTCGACCTGCCCACGTGCATTCATCCTGAGGCGGAGGTGTTTCTGGGGGTGGTGAAGACCGCGAAATATGTTACGCCGGGAGATAAACGGCTGGGTGAATCGATTCTGCCTTACGTGAAAGATTCGAATACGATCATTCTGCAGAACCATGGCACGGTCTGCTTCGATAATGATCTGGAGCAATGCTATTACAAGCTGGAGATTGTGGATGCCTATGCGCGCATTCTAATTCTGGCCAAGCAGCTCGGCTCGATCCGCCCGCTTGATGGCAATGAGATGAAGGAACTGCTTGAGCTCAAAGCCAAGTTCGGCATGTCCGATGTCCGCACGGAAGACAATTTCAAAAACTTTTCCTGCAATACGGATTTCATTCAGCGCGTCGGTTCGCCCGGCGTGGGCGAGCGTGGCGTGATGGCTGTTGGTACTGGCACCGCCAAAGCCCCTGGAGCGGCGAGCCCGCTGCAACGAGCGATTGGAGAATTGACGCCGGAGAATTATTCAGAATCGGATGTCGAGCAATTGGTCCAGGTGATCACGGACCAGATCATGGCAGCGAGTTAAACGTAGCACGGGCGTTTCGCTCGTGAATCGTGGTAAAGGCATGGGTGAGACGCCCATATTACGGTGAAAAATAATGAAAGTTTCGATCATTGGTGGCGGCGGAAGGGTCGGCTCGAATGCGGCGTTCGCGCTGCAATGTGCGGCGGTTGTTTCTGAAATTCATCTTCTCGATGCCAACGAACAAATGGCCATCGGCGAAGCGCTCGATCTCATGCACGGGGCGAGCATCGCGGGAGATCAGAAAATCTATGCTGGCGGGTATGAGAAATGCGCTGATAGCGACATGGTGGTTATCACGGCGGGGTTGCGGCGAAAGCCGGATGAATCGCGGCTGGATCTGATCAATCGCAACGTCACGCTCTTTCGCCAGATTCTTGATTCACTCAAGAGCGCGAGGATGAAAAAGGATGCGATCATTTTTGTGGTGTCGAATCCGGTCGATATTCTGACGCGATTGGCCATTGAGCAATTGAAATGGGAGCCGCGCAAAGTGATCGGGCTTGGTACGCAGCTCGACACTGCCCGGTTTCGTTCGCTGATTGCTGAGGAAGTGAAATTACCGCCTACCCAGGTGAAAGCGCTGATCATCGGCGAGCATGGCGATTCGATGGTGCCGATCTGGTCGACCGCGACGGCAGCGGGATTGCCGCTGACGAAATTGCCGAACTTTAATCCGACAACGCAGCAGAAAATCTTCGAGCGTACAAAAACCAGCGGAGCGGAATGTATCAAAACCAAAGGCGGTGCCGGCTGGGCAGTGGGCTTGAGCATTACCGAAGTGGTGCATGCTATTGCCCTGAATCAGCCGCGAATTTTCCCGATTTCGACGCAATTGACCGGCGAATATGGAATCCGAAATACGTGTCTCTCCGTCCCAACGTCCGTCGATCGCAATGGCGTGGCGCAGCGATATGAAATGGAACTCTGGCCGCGCGAAGCATCAGGTTTGCAGGCCTCGGGCAAGGCATTGGATGGCACTTATGCGCAAGTGAAAGGATGAAATGTTGATTGGTGATTGTTGATTGAACAATTCAATCACCAATCAACAATCAGCACTTTCGTTATGCAAAAATCCCTCGATACCAAACTTGCCAATATCCACCGCGATCCATCGGGGTCAAAGGATTTCATTCTTGCCGACGCCAAAGATGCGGACATGGCCACCGGCCTCGCCGCCACCGGTGTCGATCACGCCACCGGCAAACGCCGCTCGCTGGCTGACTATCGCAATCAGATGCGCGAGATCACCAGGCAAGGATTGGTCGACATCATGCTGATGTCTGCCAGCTCCTGTGAAGCCCTGGCGATTCAGGAAAAACTATTTGAGAGTTCTGCTATTACGCCTGCTGCGCGCGCCAACGACACGACGGATATTCACCTGCCAGCAGGGGGTACGTACGCTGCCGAGCCTTCGCGCCCGTTCCGCTCTGCCACCATTGATCACATTCAAGCCGGCAAAACCAATCCCACTCCCGACGAGCGAAAGCGCGGCGCCAACCTAGGACTCTATTCCATCACTCCCAACAATCGCCTCGAATTCGATTACATCACGCTGAATGCTTACAAGGAATTCCGCCTGGAAGCGGAGAGCAAAGGATTTCGGCATTTTCTGGAAGTCTTTGACCCCAACGCTTGCGGAGAGAAATGCCCGGCTGATCTTGGACGCTTTATCAATGATCTGATCGTGCGGACCCTCGCTGGCGTCCCGACATCCGGGCGGCCGATTTTTTTGAAAATCGCTTATCACGGACCAAAGGCGCTGGAAGAATTGGTCCAATACGATCCGCATCTGGTCGTCGGCATTCTCGGCGGCGCATCTGGCACCACGTTCGATGCTTTCAAACTATTGGAAGACACCAAAAAATATGGCGGCCGCGCGGCGTTATTTGGACGGAAGATTAATAACTCCGAGCATCAATTAACCTTTGTCTCTTACCTGCGCGCCATTGCCGATGGAAAAATCGCCGCCGCCGAAGCGGTCAAAGCTTATCACGGCGATCTGCAAAAGCTTGGGCTCAAACCCATTCGCTCGCTTAAAGATGATCTCGAGGCCACCATCACTGCCACCGCGTATTCGGGCACATCCGCTCCCGCCACGGTAAAAAAGAGTAAGCCTGCCGTATCCGCTTCGGCGTCGCCTGATTTCAAATCCATGACCAGCGCCCAGAAAGTTGCCCTCTCGCTTCAGCGGATTCGTGAAGGCATAAATGGCGGAGGCTTGCGCTGATGCTGATTGCTCAGCGTCAATACCGCCTCGAAGAACTGCTCGCTCAGCGTGGCATCAGTGATCTCGAATCTCTCTCGACGGAATTGAACGTCAGCCAATCCACCATTCGCCGCGATATCGAAATTCTCGAATCGCGCGGCCTGGTCAAGCGCACGCATGGCGGAGTGATCTGGCTCGGCGAGCGATCTGTCAACATCCCTCGCCCCTACGCTTTCGATTCCCGGCTGACTTATCAAACCGAAGCCAAAACCAAAATCGCCGTCGCCGCCCGCTCGCTGGTGCAACCCAACCAAACCATCCTCCTCGATGGCGGCACCACCACGTTCGAACTCGCCAAAACCCTGATCGATCTTCCCCTGGCGATCATCACGAATTCGCTCCCTATCGCTGATCTGTTTCTGAATAACGACAACGTCGAGCTATTACTCACCGGCGGCCTGCTCTATCCCAAATATGGTGTCCTGCTCGGACCGCATGTTGAACACATGCTGAATGATCTGCATCCGCAAACTCTCTTCCTCTCGGTCGGCGGCATTCACGCAGGCACACTTTACAATCAAAATCTACTGCTCGTGCAAGCTGAACAAAAAATGATGGAACAATCTCAGCGCATTG
The DNA here is from genome assembly GCA_036490535.1 of Tepidisphaeraceae bacterium. Classification (GTDB taxonomy): domain Bacteria; phylum Planctomycetota; class Phycisphaerae; order Tepidisphaerales; family Tepidisphaeraceae; genus DASXDR01. The sequence goes on from DASXDR010000087.1 coordinate 18,547, forward strand.
TATTGCTCGCGGATTCCACCAAATTTGGTCAGCAATCTCTCGTGCGGCTTTGCCAATTGGACCAGATCGACACGGTCGTTTCTGATGAAAGTTTGCCGGAAGAATATCGTCAGCAAATTCGCAATTGCGGTTGCGAGTTGGTGATTGCTAAATGAGGCTGGCCTGCGAGGGCTTCATTTGATCGTCAGAAAATCGCCATTCGCGTGATAGATAAACCCATCGTACATTGTTGTCACTGCTTCAAGTTGCGGCGACAAATTACATCGCGCCAGGAGAGGAAAAAATGTTTCTGCAGAAGATTCCAAAAGCGAATAGAAAGTCGATAGCTCCTCTCGCGTTGGTACGTTGGATCCTCGGAAAATATGTACCTGTCGATTCTGACCAAATACGACCGGCATAACCAGCTTTACCTGAGTCAAAACCGCAAAGCCTGGATATGCGCGCCCCCCCGTATGAAAAAAAAGTTGTACGCACAATCGACAAAATTGGAGGCTCTCTTGTTTCGGTTATTGGTGTGATCGATTCCCCACAAGTCCAGATCGGATATGTGTCTAAATCGTGCAGGGTCAAATCCGAAACGCGCTTGGTTAGTTCCATAGGCTGCTCGAAAAATCACTTTAGCACATACACCTGCACCATCTTCGGCCCGTGTACGCCAGTTACCAGATTTCCCTCAATATCCGACGTCTTTGATGGCCCGGTGATGATCGCTGTTCCGGGATGATCTTTTTCGCTGCTTAGCTTTTCCATCAAATCCAGCAAATCTCCCACGATCAACCGCGGCTCTACTATCGCCACATGGATTGGTGGTACGAGCGATAAACACCTCCCATGCTGCGGCGTCGCCCGCATCACCAGCGAGCCTGTCTCCGCGACGGCGGCATAACAGTCCGTCAGGCCGCAATCATATTCATAAATTGCATCCGCGCTCAGCTCGTCCCAACGCTTCACATCAAACCCAGCATCGCGCAATCGCACGCCAATCTCCAGGCCATCCAAAAGCGGCGATACTGGCATCGCGATTTTCGCACACTGATTCGCTCGAAAAAATGCTACCAGCTTTTCGACCAAATCATCGACATAAACCAGCTCTGCTCCCATTGCGCTCTTGCGTGCCTGCGCTACAAGCAACTCTGGCAATCCCACATCGCTCTGCACAAGCCGTACGATTCGCTCATCAATTTCTGGTGGAATCGGCGCACTTTCTGGTGTGTTCTTCTTTCCAAGTGCTCGGCGAACATTGTTGATTACGTCGCTCATCGCTGCATTCCTAAATCAGAAGAGAACGCGAAGGCGCGATGGCGCGAAAAGATGCCGCGAAGAAATTCTTCAAAAGCGAATTCCTTCGCGTTATTCTTCGCGCTTTCATGCCTTCGCGTTCTCTTTCTTTCATGAATCATTTCCGCGTCTCTTTCCACCGCTCATGAAATGTCTTCTCTGCCGGTGCTGGCATCGAGCGCACCTGAGTCCATCCACTCGCTGGCGGCGGTAAATTCTCGACCCATCCTGTCTCCGCTGCGCGCCTTCTCAGTTCAATTGCCTGCAACTTGCTCATCCACTTATATAAAAATGGCGAACGCATCGCCCTGGCCCATGCGCGATAGACGAATCGCTCCAACGGATTGGAAATTCGCCTGCTCACGATATCCCGCCGCATATTGATCAGATGCCTGGGGATATTAATTTTCACCGGGCACGCTTCGTAACACGCTCCGCACAAGCTCGACGCCTGCGGCAAATCCTTGAAATTCGCCAATTCATGAAATAGCGGCGTGATCAGCGCCCCGATCGGCCCCGGATAAACGCTGCCATACGCATGCCCTCCGATCTTGCGATATACCGGGCACGCATTCAGGCAAGCAGCGCAGCGGATGCACCGCAGCGTCTCGCGGTATTCGCCGGCGAGAATCTCGCTGCGGCCGTTATCCAGGAGGACGATATGAAATTCTTCCGGGCCATCTTTTTCGCCGGGCGCGCGCACGCCACCAAAAATGCTTGTATACACCGTGATATGTTGCCCGGTGCTGGATCGCGCCAGTAACTTCAGCATCACGCTCAAATCCACCAGCCTCGGCACCAGTTTCTCAATCCCCACCAGCGACACCAGCACGCGCGGCATGGTCGTGGTCAATCTGCCATTCCCTTCGTTCGTACAAATGCAGACTTGGCCGGTTTCGGCAACCAGAAAATTCCCGCCGGTGATTCCCATATCCGCCCGACGAAATTTGTCCCGCAGAAAAACGCGAGCCTGTTGCGTCAATGCATGCGGATCATCACAGTAGGGGGTCTTAAAATATTCGCTGAATAGCCGGGCAATCGACGCCTTGTCCTTATGAATAATCGGCTGCACGATATGGCTCGGCGTGTCGCCGCTGATCTGCACGATGAATTCCCCCAGATCCGTCTCCACCACCTCCATGCCTGTTTTTTCCAGCTCGTGCGAAAGCTCGATTTCCTCCGACACCATCGATTTACTTTTCACGCACAGCTTGCACTGATTCTTAGCTGCGATTTCGCGAATAATTCGCTTCGCCTCTTCCCCGTTTGCTGCCAGGTGTACGTGGCCACCATTCTTCTCGACTCCACTTTTGAATTTCTCCAAATACCAGTCGAGATGGTCCAATGTGTGCTGTTTAATTCTCCCAGCGAGTTCGCGCATCGCGTCGGAATCGGGCAATTCTGCTAATCGATTCTGCCGGCCGTAATATTGCTTGGTGGTCGCATTGTTCACCGCGAGTTTCAGACGAGGGTTGGTCGCCGCCGCGACGCTGGCATGTTCGAAATCAAAAGCCATCGAAGTCGAATCGTATGCGAATTTCGCCCCCAAGGCGACGCTAGTCGCCGGCGTTTTACCTGCCGCTCAGCCATCGCCAGATCCACATCCCCAATGTCAGCAAAATCGACAACACAATGCAGGACACAATCGGAAAATAAACCTGCATATGCGGCGATTCGTAGCGTATATCGCCAGGCAACCCTTTGAATCCGACCTTTCCCGCTGCCAGGAGCGCGATCCCGATGATCGCGATCACAATCCCCAGACCGATCAAGAATTTTCCAATTTCCGTCACAGGGCAATTCTATCTCGTCTACGTGCGTTTGGCCTGCTACACTTTGGGTCCTTAAAAGATGTCAGAACTCAAACGTACCAAACTCTCGGTTAAACAGGAACGCGCCATTCTCGTGGGCGTGATTCTTCCCGATTCGACTGCTGACAGCCGCGATCCACTGGCGGAATTAGGTTCATTGGCCAAGACCGCCGGCGCTCGGGTCGCGGGCTCGATCCTGCAGCGCAGGCATCGCGTCGATCCCTCTACCTACATCGGCTCCGGCAAAGCGATCGAAATCGCCCACCTCGCCAAACAAGAGGAAGCTGACGTCGTTCTTTTCGATAACGATCTTTCGCCGGGCCAGATTGGCGCTCTGGAAAAAGTGATCAACAAGCAAATTGCTTCAGAGTACGGCCAGGGCGTAAAGATTCTGGATCGGTCGGAATTGATCCTCGATATTTTCGCCAGCCGCGCGCAAACCTATGAAGCAAAGTTGCAGGTGGAGCTTGCGCAGTTGGAATATACCTATCCGCGTCTGGCACGCATGTGGTCGCACCTAGAACGCCTGAGCGCCTCGGGCGCTGGGATGGGCATCGGCACGCGTGGACCGGGTGAAAAGCAGATTGAAACCGACCGGCGAATTGTGCGACGGCGCATTGCAGATTTGAAATCTGAAATAAAGAAGGTGCAGGAGCGCAAATCCCGGCTCGTTGCCGAGCGCACGCGCAAGCATTTCACGGTGTGTATCGTCGGCTATACCAATGCGGGAAAGTCGACGTTGTTCAATACCCTCACCGCTGCCGGCACCTACGCAGACGATAAACTTTTCGCCACGCTCGATACCAAAACCCGCGCCTGGAAAATTGACCGTGGCGTGGAGGTTCTGCTCAGCGATACCGTCGGTTTCGTGCGCGATCTCCCGCACAATCTCGTCGCATCCTTCAAGGCCACTTTGGAAGAAGCTATCCACGCCGACCTGCTTCTGCATGTTTTAGATGTCGGCCATCCGCATGCGCAGCAGCAGTATCGGACGGTTCATGAGGTTCTGAATGAAATTGGCGCCAAGGATAAGCCGGAGCTATTGCTGCTGAACAAAATCGACACTGACGAAGGCGAAGAAGCTGTTGGCGAATGGCAGGCGCTGTATCCGGACGCGATCCCAATCAGCGCCAAGTCCGGCCGAGGGCTGGGCGAACTCGGCGCTGCTGTCGCTCAATTTATCAGTACGCAATATGTCGAGGCCGTGTTAGAAGCAGACTCGGGTAATGGTCGCCTGCTGGCGTTTCTCGAAGCACATTGCCGAATTCATCAGCGCGATTTCTTCGATAGCCGGGTGCGTTTGCAGGCCAGTGTCCCGCGGCGCACGCTCGCAGAACTCGCCCGCAATGAGCAAATCACCATCGAGCGCGCGGGATAAATTCGAACAAATCGTAAAAGAAGCCCCGCATGTACTTGCGAGGCTTTGAAAACTAAAAATGTTACTGTCCAGACGGCGATCCGATTTTCACCATCGCTGCTCCGTGTGCCGGCACAGTTATAGTCAGCGTATCCGTCACCGCTGGCAAATCCCGATGATTCCAAAGATCGCGCGCCGCCTGCGGCCCTGTCAAATGGAGATCGCTGAGAGACACAGAAACATTGGCTGCGTGCTCGGTGGATTGCAGGGCGGCTTTCGCTTGCTCTTCGCTGTCGAATGGCTGTGACGAATGAGCCATTCGGTCAATAAGCCGCCAACCTCGCTCGGAGTCACCCTTGTGATGACGCTCTGATGGCTCGCCAATTTCATATCGGCCTCGGTTGAATAAGCCCACGGCCATCGTTCCATCGGCCAATGGTCGCGCCCACACCTCCGTGCCTGCCTGCTCATCCACCGCAATCCTTCGCGCTTCTTTCCCCAGCGGATCCTGATCAATCGCCAGCACTTCATCGTTGGTTAGAAGGCTCAGTGTAAAATCATCGAGCTTGGTCATATCGCAACCAATGAGCATTGGACTGGCCAGCAGGCACCACAGCGTAATGTGTGTGACCTGCTCATCGTGAGTCAGTTGCGTGGGATGCAGTTTCGGTCCCCATCCCACATACCCTACCACCAGCATATCCGGATCGTTCCAATGCCCGGGACCAGCATATTCGGCCCATTTATCCTGGCTGAAACCATTGCTGGTCATGCTCTGCCAGGTGTCGCGGATATCTCCCGTGGTGCGCCAGGAATTGGCGAGCTTGGCCCAATCCGCGGCGCCCTTAAATGGAGCGGCATTGCTCAGACTGTAAATAAAATCTCGCCCGCTTTCGTGCAGGGCATCCCCCATCTCTTTGGTCTGCTCTGGCGTAATCGGGTTCCAGTCATATTTCAAATAATCAAATCCCCACGCCGCCCACTGGCGGGCATCGGCTTTCATGAAACGGTATTCACCTTCGGAAGAAGGATTTCTGCCATTCTCGCGATCATCTTTTTTGAATATTCCGTCGGGATTATCCGCCGACCCACCGGCGTACCGCGCATAGGACTGCATCCACGGGGTCGAATAAATTCCCGCTTTCAATCCCATTCCATGAATCTCATCGCAAAGCTTTTGGATATCCGGAAATTTTTCGTTCGGCTGCAGCGCATGATCCGGCCCCGTCCGCGCGCCCTGCCAGGTGTCATCAATATTGATGTAACTCCATCCGTGCTTGATTAACCCGCTGGCGACCATCGCGCGGCCCTGGGCTTCAACTTTGTCTTGATCCACGGCCCCGGCGAAGCAATTCCAACTGTTCCAACCGAGAGGCGGAGTGAGCGCGAGTTGATCGCCTATTTTGATGACGAAAATTTGATGATCGGTGCCGGCGGCATTACGGGCGGTCAAGTGCACCTTGTATTCGCCCGCATTTTCTGCCGTGCCGCTGATTCGCCCGGTGTGCTTATCCAGCGAAAGACCCGGCGGCAAACCGCGTGCGATGAAAGTGATCGGCTCATCACCCGTTGCTGGAATCGTAAATAGGAACGGCCTACCCGGTCTCTCGCCGTAAACGCGCGGATAATTAATGTGCGGCGACGTGCCGCGCGAGGATTGCACCGTGGTTTTATGGGTGCAGGTACAGCCCAGGAAAAATGTGGCCGTGATGAACAGCGTAATAGGACGCAGAAATTTCATGCTCTTTCCCTCTTATGAAAAATTAACAATTAGGGAGCCAAGTGAATTGTTCCGGAAAATTACTTCCATGGTTAATCGGTTGGTAGTGCTGTCAGATTCAGGCTGTCTTCTTCCGCATGGATTGTAAATAGCTAGTTGTTGACTACGGGCGGGCCATCAAGAGTCAGCTCAATAACCGTTGGCAGTTCAACACTGGCCGCTGGGATATCTGATTCCATCGTTTGCAAACCTTCCGGACGGTTGATGATCAGCGTGCCATCCGGATCGTATTTGAACGGGGCCGGAATTTCGCCGCCGTTGATGTGTTCTCTGCCTTGCAGAATTTTCGCGTGCTGAACTTTAGATCGCAGTCCTTCGATTCGCACGGCTTTGTCATCGCCCCAATGAAATACATGAATAAACAGGGTATTTCCACGCACGGTGGCTCTTCCATTCCAACTGTAATGGCGGAAAGGGCTCGCGGTCGTATCGTGAATCGCTACTCCATTGATCTTCATCCACTGGCCGATTTCTTTGAGCCGCTGGATGCTTGCATCCGGAAATACACCCTGCGCGGTCGGGCCAACATTCAGCAGGTAATTTCCGCCCTTGGAGGCGATGTCGATGAGGTTGTGCAAGAGGGTCTGCGTGCTTTTCCAATCCTGATCAAACCATTTGTATCCCCAGGTGGTGTTCATGGTCATGCACGTTTCCCAGTCGCGGCCGGGTAATCCAGTGGCGGGGATACGTTGCTCGGGAGTTTCATAATCACCCGGTATTTTCGGATCACCATGAATCAGGCGATTGTTGGTAATGAGCGGCGGCTGAAGCGAATAGAGCGGTAAGAACTGTGCCGCGCGATCGTGCGTCATGTCCAGCGGCGTGTCCCACCAGAGCACCGCGACATCGCCGTAATGGCTTAGGAGCTCGCGCACCTGTGGGACCGCAACATTCCTGATGTATTCATCCATCGAGCCGTCCTGGGCCTTGTCCCAATGCCCGCCATGCATCGCCGTTCCGCCGGGATGATGCCAATCCTGGGACTGTGAATAATAAAAACCGAGCTTCATCCCGTGCCGGCGACATGCCGCCGCCAGTTCTGCCAAGGGATCGCGATGAAACGGTGTGGCATCGTAAATGTTGTATCCATCCACGTGCGTGTGGTACATCGCAAAGCCTTCATGGTGCTTGGCAGTGATGACAATGTATTGCATGCCGGCATTTTTCGCGGCGAGGACCCACTGGTCGGCGTTGAATTTCGTCGGATTAAATTTTTTCGCGTTCTCGGCGTATTCGGCAACGGGGATCTTGAAATCATTCATGATCCATTCGCCGATATGCGCGTCGCGCTTGCCGTGCCATTCGCCGGCGAAGGTGCAATACAGCCCCCAATGGATAAACATTCCAAAGCGGGCCTCGCGCCACCATTGCATGCGCGCATCGTGTTGCTGCCTGGTCTCCCATACGATCGGCGCTACGTCCGGAGGTGTGCCCGGCGGAGGCGTGGTCGCAATCTTTTCGGAATGGGTCTGATTGTTCTTCTGCAATTGCTGGCAAGAAATGAGTGCCGCCCCAAGTGTCCCGGCCAAAGCCGCCACCACTATCAATTTCTTCATCATTCCAACCCTTTTTAAACATGAATGATCAATCTTCACGTGCGCAGGAGCATAATCCGCACGCTCTCAAAAATCACGGCGATATTGGCGAATTGCGATAACCTCTCGATAATGCAGCGGTGTTCCAAATTGGCCTGATTGATCACGTGGAAGGCAGCCGAGAAGACGCATCGGGGCAGGTTTATCGGCAGGTCGCCGAACTGATCCAACTGGCGGATCAATTAGGTGTGCGATACGGATTCTTCGCGGAGCATCATGGCTATGCACATGAAGGGCATCTGCCCGAACCATTGCTCATGGCACTGCATCTGGCGGGTAAGACGCAACAAATTCTTCTGGGTACAGCGATCATCTGTTTGAATCTGCATAACCCATTGCAAATCGCGGAGCAGATTGCGGTAGCCGATACGCTAGCGCATCGACGCTTGGCGCCCGGATTCGGCAGTGGCAGCACGGACGAAGAATTTCGACTGTTTGGATTGGAGCCCACTGCGGAAAAGCAGCGCCACGCCCAATTCGAGAGCGCACTGCAATCAATTCAGGACGCATGGAGAGACGAGCGATTTTTGCCCAAGGTAGCGGATGATCTAATGCAGCGAAGCTGGTTGGCTGTGAACAGTGTTGGTTCGGCCCAGATTGCTGGAAGACTGGGGTTCAACATGCTCTTCTCACATTTGCGGACCGTGGGGCAATACCGGGAATTTGAACGAGCGTATCGCGAGGCAGGCGGAAAGGGATTGATCGCAGCGAATCGGCCCGTGTTTGTGGCGAAGGATGATGCGACAGCAGCGGAGCAAGCCGAGCCGGCGCTGCGGCGATTGTGGCGGCAATTTCAGAAGGATGGGAAGATCCCGGCGACGGTATCGGAGCCGACAGAGATTGAAGGATTGTGCGGGCATCCGATTAATTTCATTGTGGGCGGCCCGGCCACGGTGGCGAGAAAGATTCGGGAGTTGCGGCAAGAATTTGCGTTTGATGTGCTGAATGTGGAAGTACGCTGGCAAGGGTTGGCGCATGATGTGGTGTTGGAGAGTTTGCGGATGCTTATGGTCGAAACGATGGAAATTCTGAATTCTGACGGCTGAAAGAAGAAAGGCCAGTGATGGATAGGGAACTGAAAATTGGGTGCATCGGCACGCGCGGGCATTATGGGCAGGCGCTGGCGGAGTTGGAGCAGATCGAAAATGTGCGACTGGCAGCGATGTCGCCTGGGGGAGATAGTGCCGAGGGAATTAAGGAGTGGTGTAATAAACGCGGGGAGTTTGCGGAATACTTTGAGAATTATCAGCAGATGCTGGAGAAGGGGGGGCTTGATCTGGTGATTGTGTGCGGGCCGTTCGAAAAACATGCCGAGATGACTATTGCGGCGATGGAGCGCGGAATTCATGTGCTCTGCGAGAAGCCGGTGGCGCTGAAGATTGCGGATCTGGAACAGCTCAAGCGATGCGCAGAGAAAAATCCGCGGGTGTTGCTGGCGGGGATGATGTTCAGCCGATATGAGCCGGGGTTTTTTACGGCTCATCAGCTGGTGAGCTCCGGAGCCATTGGTGAAATCCGGCTGATCAACGCGCGAAAATCTTACAAGATGGGCAAACGGGCGGAGTATTATCATTCGCGATCGACCTATGGCGGGACGATTCCGTGGGTGGGGAGCCATGCGATTGACTGGGTTTTGTGGTTTTTGGGCAAGCAGCCACGAAGTGTTTGTGCGATGCACTCGCGGATTGGAAATGGCGGTCATGGCGAGATGGAGTCTTCTGCTCTTTGTCAGTTTTTATTCGATAACGATGTCGCTGTATCCATAAGCATTGATGTTTTGCGGCCCCCCGGCGCTCCGACACATGGAGATGATTGGATGCGATTGGTTGGCACGCGCGGCGTGATGGAAGTTCGACCGACAGAGATTCATTTGATTAATGATGAAAATGATGGAAGCAGAAAAGTTCCGGTAGCAAGCGATCGGACGCTGGTGGGGGATTTGATCGAAGAGATTCGCGGGGGAAAGAAGGGTTTGATCGATGCGGCACAAACGTTGGAGTTAACCGAGATGTGTTTGCGCGCAAGAGATGCCGCGGATGGGAATGGAAAGGCTGAATTTAAGAAACATTAGGATCAGAGTCTTGGCAATGTCACACCGCCATCTAGGATGAGTACCTGGCCGGGGGCGTAGGGAAGCTGGCCGGCGGCGAGCATGGCGGCAGCGCGGCCAATGTCTTCAGGGTTGCCCCAGCGTTTTTCGATGGCCAGGCCGCTGGCGAAAAGTTTGTCGTACTTTTCTTTGACTCCAGCGGTCATGTCGCTAGCGATGATGCCGGGGCGGATTTCGTAGACGTCAATATTGTATTCCGTCAGACGCGTGGCCCAGAGCTTGGTGGCCATGGCGATGCCAGCTTTGCTGATGCAGTAATCGCCGCGGTTGATGGAGGCGACTGTAGCGCTGATGGAAGAGACATTAATAATGCAGCCGCGCCATTCCGGGCCAGACGATTGGCGCTGCCGGATCATCCATTGTGCGACGGCCTGGGTGAGGAAATAGGGGCCCTTGAGATTGATGGAGATCAGGCGATCGAAACTGTCCTCACTGGCGTCAAGGATGTCAGCACGTTGCTCGGGAGCAACGCCGGCGTTGTTAACTAGCACGTCGAGCCGGCCAAAGGTTTGTTCAATTTGCTCAAGCATCGCAGCGCGATCCGGATGAGCAGAAATGTCTGCGCGGAGATAGAGTACCTTTGCGCCGGTGGCGCGGAGTTGTTCGATTGGGCTGGTGACTTCCTCAGCAGCGCGGCGGCCGTTGATGGCGACATCAAAACCGGATTGTGCCAACGACATAGCAACACCCAGACCGATGCCGCGGCTTCCACCGGTGATGAGGGCGACTTTGCGTGAGGGCATGGTTTTCTCCACGATTGCCATCCGAGATCAGGCGTGATTGTACCGTTCAAGCAGTGGCACTGAAGTGCCACCGCCGGTTTTACGAATCAAAAAATTTGTAATAGGGTTGGTTGGCGTCGATCAGTCGTTGCAGATAGATCGCCAGTTCGATCGCGTGGTAGTCACCCCACATGCTGGATTCGCCGCAGGGGATTTTTCGACCTGTGGGGATGTAATCCCAGCCATTGGGGCGGTGATAGACCGAATGCAGTATCAGTCCTTGGTGTTCGGAAGATTCAGAGAGGTAGGGGGGAGAAAAAAGCGTGCGGGTGATGGTGAGTCCGGCAGCGGTATAGCGAGTGCCAGCGTTGCCGAGATATTTGCCAAGACGTAGCAAACCCTGAGCGGCGATCACGGCGGCGCTGGAGTCCACGGGTTCGTAATCGTTGTACGGATCCGCAGGGCGGGATTGCCAATCGACGAGCTTGTGCAGATTGGGCGCGCCGGTGTCCCAGTAAGGGATGCCGTCGGAGGCAGCGGCCTGGTCGAGATAAAAATCCGCAGTGGCAATTGCTGCATGGTCAAAAATTTTCTGTGGCGCCGTGCAATTGATCGCTTGCAGAAATTCCAATTCTTCCGCAAATCCAAGGATCGCCCAGGCGAGCCCGCGGGTCCAGGTGGTGAAGGGGGAATACCCTTGCTGCGAATTGGTGCAGCGGAAGCGGCCGTCATTGGTGTTGAAAATCGCTTCGTGAGCGGTACGACCACGAAGAGGCGGAGTGTCATAACTATCGCGGCCTTCGCCGTAGAATACATTATATTTAGCGGTAGCCGTGGCGTGGGCGATGAGGCGATCAAGCAGCGAAATCTTCGAATCATTCTCGTCCATCAGTACATGGCCGAGCTGATGCGCCAAACCAAGAATACGAATAGTCCGCATGGTATCGACGAAGAGTGAATGCGGGCCGTTGAACGAATGAATGAAACCATCGCCGCCGACGATGGGCGTCCAGCGGCTGGCCTGGGCGGCGGCGCTGCATTTGATCGCCATCTCATAGAAGGCAAGTTCCCATTCATCGCGCTCGATTTTTCCTTCGCGCATGAGTCGGCGAAGGTTGCCATAGGTTGAGAGATTGTTGAATCCGTGATCGTGTACACCGACATGGCTCACATGCGGAGCCATGAATTGGCGGGTTTTATCTCGGCCGAGATTAAGCAGGTCGCGCTCGCCAGTGCCATCGAAGGCGAGGATCGCGCAGCCATACTGAAATCCTTGCGTCCATTCGGTCCAGCCGCGCGAGGTGTATTTGCCTTGCACGGTGAAGACCGGCGTGCCTTGAGAAGGATTCCACGTGCGATCGATGAGGCGAATTTTGTGAGAGGCGAGATCGAGCACGCGCTGGGTCGGTTTAATTAATTGATCAAGCGATAATGTGGAATCAATATTCACGACTAAACACACTCCCTATATGCACGCTGGATTTGTTGCAGCAATTCCATCTGATCACCTTTCCAGAGTTCGTCGGAAAAGATTTCCACTTCGATCATGCCATGGAATCCAGCTTGTTCAACCCACTGGCGAATTTGCCGGATAGGAACGCACCCACATCCCATCAGCCCGCGGTCGTTGAGCAGATCCCGCGTCGGGCAACGCCAATCACAAACGTGAAATGAAAAAATCGCGTTCATCTTCCCGCAGCGGGCGATTTCCGTTTCGAGGCGGTCGTCCCACCAGACGTGATAGACATCAATGGTCGCTCCCACATATGGCGAGCCGAGGCGCTGGATGATGTCATTCGCCTGGGCCAGCGTGTTGATAGCGCTCCGTGTGTCAGCATACATCGGATGCAGCGGCTCGATTCCGAGTCTGACGTTGGCCTGCTCGCAATAAGGAATCAGCGCGGCGATGGCGTCTTCGATCTGGCCTCGCGATTCCTGTAAAGATTGACCCGGCGCAGCGCCGCAGACCAGGACAATCAGCGGAGCGCCAAGGGCGACAGCTTCGTCAATAACACGCCGATTTTCGTCCAGCGCTTTTTGCCGCTCGCCAGCACTGGTTGACGGAAAAAACCCGCCCCGGCAAAGGCTCACCACCTCAAGGCCTGAGCCAGTAAGCAGGCGCGCAGATTCTTGCAGACCGAGAGGAATGAGCGCATCCCGCCAGACAGTGATCCCGCCCGCACCAATTTGCTGATAAGCACCAATGGCAATATCCAGACGCAATGGCTTCGTGGTGATCGTGTGAATACAGAGGCGCGAGAAGTCATCCATAGAATTGGCCTTGAAATTAGTTTAATTGAGATGGAGCAGCGAGCAAGAAGATCACAGCATCAATTGCGCTTATTAAAAATGCTCTGTCGCATTTCTGGACCGGCCCGACATGTCAATGCATACAATATTACGAAGAGCATTTCATATGGCTGATCTAACACCTTACTGGTTTCGCGCCAAGCGCTATGGCTGGGGTTGGAGCCTGCCCGTTCGCCGCGAAGGTTGGATCGTTTTTTTCATTTGGCTTGTCTTCGTGATTCTTGACGGCATTCTAATCGCCCCGCAAAGTTTGCCTCTTTTTATAATTATCCTCGCGGTACTGGCCATCGCACTTTTGGCCATCTGCTACGCCAAAGGCGAGCCTCCGCGCTGGCGATGGGGAAAACCATAAGCGGCGATTACGACTAAAATACCGGTATGGCTGAAGTCACAATCACGCGGCTATCGATTGCAGATATAGCGAAGCTCCATCAAGTCGCCCCAGGCGTTTTCGATCATGCGATCAATCCGCAACTATGTCGCGAATTTCTCGCCGATCCCCGTCATCACCTGGTTGTAGCTATCGAATTGGCAACTGTCGTCGGCATGGCCTCCGCCGTGCATTATGTCCATCCCGACAAAGCGCCGCAGCTTTTTATCAACGAAGTGGCTGTCGCTCCAACGCACTGGAATCAAGGCATAGGCAGGCAATTGCTCGATGCAATGCTCGCGATCGCTCGCCACCTTGGTTGCACCGAGGCCTGGGTGCTCACCGATCGTGATAATGTACCCGCCATGCGGCTCTATAAATCCGCCGGCGGCGAGGAAGCGCCACGCGATCAAGTCATGTTTACATTCAAACTGTGATTAAAGCGCCGTTTCATTGTAATGTACACCCGTCGGGATTTCAGGCTAAGCCGTGGGCTCTTTTCAGTAGTGGTGGAGACGATTTCTTTGCACCTACTTTTTTCTGTACTGCCCTATATTGGAATACGTTGTCGATTGGTTCGGCGAACGCGCGGGCGATCCGAAACGCCAGGAGCAGGGAGGGGGCATAGCGACCCGACTCGATAGATAGAATGGTCTGCCGGGTCACGCCAACAGCTTCAGCCAATTGCTGCTGGGTCATCTCACCGTGTTCGAAACGCAGGCGGCGGATTTGATTTGTAAAACTTTCTTCAGTCATTTTAAGTTCGCCCATAAAGGATAAGCATGGTGAGCGAATGGCAGGCCAGCATCATGGCAGTGCCCAGACAGACCAGCAGGATCAGGAGATCATGGGTGCGCACATTCAAAAAATAGAGTGCCATCAATGTCCCCACGAATAACAGCCAGAATATTCCGAAAGTAATTTGTGTCGCGCGGAGATGAATCGCGCGATCTCGCTCATCGTCAGGGATCTGTCCTTCGCGGCGGCGGTACAATAAAGGGCCCAGCGACCATAGCGCCAGTAAAGCAAATGCGCTTTGCGCCCGGTTTTCGCCGATGAGCGGAACCAGCACCGCAAATGCCGCCAGTGCACCAAATGCAATGATCAAAGTAAATATGGCGTACCGTTCCTGTTTGACCATTTTTCTCCTCAAAATGGAAGCGAAAATAATGTACTGTAAACTTGACTTTATGTCAAGTATTCTTTGCGTTGAATCTAGGTTAAAAGTTTTTTGTCGCAACTGAAAGTAATGGATAATGTAAGCACGATTCGACGTTTATCGCGGTGATCCGTACAATTCTACCCATGTCCGAAAAAGTTGTCATCATCGGCTCCGGCCCGGCTGCATGGACCGCCGCCATTTATGCGGCCCGCGCTAATCTTTCGCCTGTCGTTTATGAGGGCGCCATCTCCGAAGAAAACCGCCTGCGGGGCACGCTCCCTCTGGGCCAGCTTAATCTCACCACCGAAGTCGAAAATTTCCCCGGCTTTCCCGAAGGCGTGCAAGGCCCGGACCTGATGTTTCGCATGCGCGAGCAAGCCCTCCGTTATGAGACGCGCATTACCACAGAAGATGTCGTCTCGCTCGATTTGCATAAGCCGCCGTTCGTGCTGAAGGACTCAGCCGACCAGATCATCCAGGCGCATGCGGTCATTATCGCCACGGGCGCATCGGCTAATTATCTCGGCCTCGAATCCGAAGGGCTTTACAAAAATCGCGGCGTATCGGCTTGCGCGGTCTGCGACGGTGCACTTCCGCGCTTTCGTGATAAACCCCTGATCGTCGTCGGCGGCGGCGATTCGGCGGCTGAGGAAGGAACCTATCTCACCAAATTCGCTTCCACGGTTTATCTTGTGCACCGCCGCGACTCACTGCGTGCCAGCAAAGTGATGGCCGACCGCATTCTCTCCCACGAAAAAGTCAAACCGGTTTGGAACAGCGTGGTCGAAGAAGTCCTGGGCGATGATAAAAATGGCATGACCGGTGTGCGCGTGAAAAATATTCAAACCCAGAAAATGCAAACCATCGAAGCCCCCGGAATGTTCGTCGCCATCGGCCATACTCCCAATACCAAATTCCTGAACAACCAGCTCGATCTCGACGCCAAAGGCTTCGTTGTCCTCAAAGACCCGCATCGCACGACGACCAGCAAGGAAGGCGTCTTCGCCGCCGGCGACGTCGCCGACCCAACTTACAAACAAGCCATCACTGCGGCAGGGATGGGTTGCAAAGCCGCTCTGGACGCCGAGCGCTGGTTAACACTCAAGGGAATCCATTAAGAACCCTGAACGGCGAACGATGAACGCTGAAAAAATTCCGAAGTCGTTTGCGGTTCAGCGCGTTTTCTTTTCATCGTTCATCGTTCACTGTTCAGCGTTTCTTATGACTTTCTCTTTTCCCAAGTCCCACATCCTCCGCGGCAAAAAGCGCTTTGCTGAGGTGTTCCAGACCGGCCGCCGCCAATCGCGCGGGCCACTGCTCTTAATCTCGTTACCAAACAATCTTTCTCACCATCGCATTGGCATTGTCACCCCGAAAAAAGTCGGCAATGCTGTTCGTCGCAACCGTGTCCGACGGCAAATTCGCGAAGCATTTCGCCATATGCAGGCCCAATTTCAGCCGCCACACGACTTTATGTTGATCGTTCGCCCGCATGAACCCGCTCCATTGTCTTTTTATCAACGCCTTCTTTCGGACTTGTTGTCTGCTGCCACGGGTTCTAAAATATCGCCATGAGCAAGCGGAAAAAAATCCTCGCTACGAGCCTCTGGGTGATCGCCGTATTGGCCATGGCCGCCCTCGTGGCCTGCCTGAGCGAGATCCGCGCCCACGAAGCCCGGGCCGCGCAAGTGCAGCCGACGGTTGGCGAACCCGCCTTTCCAGAATTCAATGTCGCAGATTTCTCGGTGACTGATCAGCTCAACCGCCCGGTGAGCAACCAATCCCTCAAAGGTCACGTCTGGGTCGCCGCCTTCATCTTCACCCGCTGCACGCAGCTCTGCCCGATGATGTCCACCGAGCTCGCAGTTCTCCAACACAAAATCACTAATCCTTCCGTCAAAATTGTTTCCTTTACGGTCGATCCCCAATACGACACTCCCGCGATTCTCAAAACGTATGGCCAGCGCTACAACGCTGACTCCGATCGCTGGTTCCTCGTCACGGGAAATCAAAAAACCATTGGCGATGTCGCCACCAGCCTCAAGCTCGGCGTCGCACTCGGGCCCAACCCGAATGTCCTGACCCATAGCGATAAACTCGTGCTGATCGGCCCCGATGGCGTCAGCCGCGGCGTCTATTCCGGCATCGATGAAAACGATATCAAAAAGCTCGCCGCCGACGCGGATAAACTGGCCGCTCAATCCCATTCATGACCGCTACCACGCTCCCGGTCATTAACGCCACGCTCAACGCCACCGCCTGCGCTCTGCTGGTGATCGGCTACATCTTCATCCGCCGAAAACAATACGTTGCCCACGCCTACATGATGAGCAGCGCGTTCGTCGTTTCCATGGCATTTCTCACCTGCTATCTCATCCACCACGCCAAATACGGCGAGCGCACCATTGGCCTGCCGCACGGCCTGCTGCGCGATTTCTATCTTTTTATTATCCTCCTCCCCCACGTGCTGTTGGCCATCATCATGGTTCCCATGATTTTCCGCACGCTTTTTCTGGCCTATCGCCGCAATTGGCTCGCCCACCCGCGCATCGCCCGGCCGACGTTCTGGATCTGGCTTTATGTCTCAATCACCGGCGTGGTTATTTACTGGATGCTTTATCACCTCTTTCCCTCGGCCACAGGATAAACATACAATAAAACCACCATGCGACGCATCTTTCCCCTTCTAACTCTTCTAATCCTTCTCGCTCTTCTCACCCAATCCGCGCATGCCTGCCCTTATTGCGCCGACACTATCCACAACAACGATGTCCAATCCGCCAGCTCGCTCGGCAGCGCTTTCAACATCAGCATCTATTGCATGTTCATGGGATTAGCCGTCGCATTCGGAATTGTGGTGCGCACAATCGTCAAAGGAATTCGCGAATAACCTCAAATGTTAGTGGTTAGTGGTTAGTAGTTCGTTGGTAGTCGTTGAAAATCAATGCAACTAACCACAAACAACTATCAACTAACGCCTCCGAATTCCCTCGGCTGATCAATAATTCGCAAGTACACTGTTCCAGCCGTTATCGTCGCCAATTTATTAATCTCCCCAATCGCCTTCTGCATCGCGCCTTCATTAGCCAGGTGCGTAGTAATCACAATCGGAATCGACGCTCCTTCATCCAGCGATTCGTGTTGGCGAATTGCAGACAAACTGATCCCCTGATTTCCCAGGATCGTCGATATGCTCGCCATCACGCCGGTCTGGTCTTTGGCAGTGACGCGCAGGTAATAGCGGCTGTTCAATTTCTCAAACGGCAATACATTCGCCCGCGGCGTCTGGTCACCAAAAACCTTCAACTGCTTAAATTGCTCTGCCGTCGTCCCCAGCGCCAATCCGACCAGATCGCTCACCACCGCTGACGCCGTTGGCATCCGCCCCGCCCCGCGTCCGTAAAAGATCGCGTGCCCCAGCGCATGTCCATAAAAGCTGATCGCATTAAACGACCCCGACACCTGGGCCAGCAAATCCGATTTATGCACTAGCGTGGGATGCACGCGCAGCGAAATATAATCTTTCCGCGACCTTGCTGCTTCCGCAGCCAGGCTTCGCCGTTCGCGCTCGGCAATCGCCAGCAATTTCACCACATACCCCAATTCATCCGCAAACTTAATGTCCGCAGCGCTCAGCGTATCAATCCCCTCGAGATGAATATCACCCTCCTGGATCGAAACATTAAAAGCCAGGCCAGCGAGAATAATCAGCTTTTGCAGCGAATCCTTCCCGCTCACATCCATGGTCGGATTCGCCTCAGCAAAACCCTGCGCCTGTGCTTCTTTGAGTGCATGCTCATACGACCACCCATTCTGACTCATCTTCGACAAAATAAAATTGCACGTGCCATTAACAATTCCCAGCAGGGCATCCGCACGATTGGCAATCAACCCGCGCTGCAGCACATCAATAATCGGAATCCCTCCACCCGCCGATGCTTCAAACGCGATGCTGGCATTTTTCTCGCGCGCCAATTTAAACAGCTCGGTTCCGCGCGTCGCCAGCAGCGCCTTATTTGCTGTGACTACGCTCTTCCCCAATTTCAGCGCCCGCTCGACGAACGTAAATGCCGCCCCAGTTCCGCCGATCAGTTCAATGACGATTTGCGATGCTGGATCATCGATGGCCGCCAGGGCATCGGTGGTCATTGGCAATTGCGAAGCATTAGCCGGATAGTCCGCCTCACTTTTAACCGCCACATGCGCCAGTTTGAAATCAATCCCGGTGCGTTCGCGCAATAATTCCCGTTGCTCGGTAAGAATATTCACAACCCCACCGCCAACGGTGCCACAACCCAGCAGCGTAACGCCAATAGTTTTTTCGCCCATGGTGGTTAAATCTAAACATCCTTTTCGCCTAAGCAAGCGATGGTGCGATTGCCTCAGCTGCATAACCCTGCGGAGTGCATGACTTACTAACATTCACCCTGGTTTGCCTGATATGGAAAGGTTAGTTATACTATCGGTATGAAAACGGCCATCTCCCTTTCTGATATGCTTTTTCACAAAGCGGAGCGCTGTGCCAAGCGTCAAGGGAAATCTCGGAGCCAGCTTTATGCCGAGGCGCTTGCCGAATATGTTGCCCGCCACTCGCCAGAAGAGATAACCGACACGGCCAATGATATCTGCGAGCGTCTCGGTCAGCCCGACCAATCTTTAGTGAGTGCTGCTGCTCGCCGGCTATTGAAAAAGGAAACTTGGTGACGATTCGTCAGGGAGATATTTGTTGGGCGAATCTGGGAGAACCAACCGGCTCTGCTCCGGGCTATCGTCGTCCTGTGGTGGTTGTACAGTGCGATGCCCTGAACCGCAGCCGGCTGGCAACCGTTGTCTGCGTGCCATTATCGAGCCAGGTTGCCTGGGCCGATCTGCCGGGAAATTTGTTGCTCCTTAAAAAGTCGACCAGCTTGTCCAAAGATTCCGTGGCCAATGCATCCCAGATCATTACCATTGATAAAAGTCTTCTGACTGAACATGTTGGCCACCTTTCTTCTAAACATTTTCAACTACTGCTGGCCGGTATCGATATTGTTTTAGGTCGGTAATAAATCTGAGATTGCGAACCGGTCTCACTTGCGAAAATATTGAAATTTCATTGGACTCTGCTTTGCTTGTATCCGAAAATATTGAGTTAAGAATCTTTAGCAAAGGAGTCAATTATGATGCAAGTACATGACGGTCAATGCGGGCTTTGCACTCATTTCGGCGAGCACCATGGCCAGGATAGCAAACTGATCGCTTTGCGCGTCGAGCACCAGGCCTCCGAAGCAATGCTCGATGACTGCGGCCATCCGCGTCACGCATCTTTGCATTTGAAAGTAACCCCCATCAGCGGCTGTGACGGCTTCGAGCCGGCAAAGAATTAAATCGATTTGCAAAATACTTTCTGATTAGTAAGCGCGGCTTCAGTTGCCAATGAAATGGCGACTGAAGCCGTACTCATTGGTCTATTGGGCTACTACGTCATTGCGCGATTCGCTGCCACCATATTACAAAAGACCATCGCATGCCCCATTGCATCATCAATCGCCTTGTGTGTATGAGGCGGCGTCGCGTCAGTCCAGGTTTTAGGCATGTATGGCTTATGTGATTTCGTAAATGGCGTGCGCATTACCGCCATCGCATAACTCGCCATATCCAGTCCCGCGGAAAAGAACGGACTATCTCCAGTGAATTCGTGCAAATACCAATGCACAAATGTGAAATCGAATCCTACCGGGTGCGCCACCATCACTGGCTTGGCAGGTAATTTTTTTAACCATTCCGCATACTCGCGCATCGCCACCGCCGGAGAAACAAGATTAGATCGACAAGCTGTCCACGCCTCCGGTTGCGATTTCCAAAACTCCATATTGCGCGGATGTTGCTTTGCGCCCGGCAACAGTTCCAGATTCTTCTCAAATGTTCCGACAATGGTCTTATCCAACCAAAACGCGACCGAAGCTAAGCTCAACATCGAATACTGCCCTGGGCTCGGCCCGTCGGTTTCAATATCGGTAGCCACGTAAATTTCGTCCGCACTAATTTGGGACGGCTGCTGCATGAATAAAAATTGTACTCGATGACATTGCTTTATTATTTAATGCCCAATACGCCGTTGTGAATAAGAACAAACGCCAAACTCGCGATGAATCCGCAAGCAGCTAAAATCTTGCCAAGCACCGCAAACCAAGCCTGATTATAAATGTTGCCCCAGAAGTAGTGGCAATGAACAAAAACTCCCGCTGAAATCCAGGCAATTCCGAATGCGATTGCGTTCCGCCCATACAACGTCATTGAGATTTGGCTACTAAAACTGATCTGCTGGATCGCAATCCCATAAACGCCATATCCGATCAGCACCAGCGCCAACACCACGCCCAGCCCCCATTGATAGAACGCCCCTTGCCCCGGTTGGTCCTCCCAGTCGTCATCATAAGCGGTCGGATTGTGAGGAAATCGCCACCACATTGTATTTTAATTACCAACCTAATCCGGCCAAGGCCCCAGCGAGCGTAAATAATGCATCATGTACCAGACGAAAAACCCCACAGTAACCCCAATCGCTAGTGTAACAATCACAAACCACTTCATCACCGCCCACTGAATCGGCATCGACCGGCGAAGCCGTTTCTTGGTGTTGTCGGATTTGTTATCGAGTGCAGGATGGGGCATACCGCATGTGTATATTGTGGTTAAATCTTAACGTGCGGCGATCAATAAACACTATCCATTCTGTTTATTGATTTGATGAACATACCACTCCGAAGCAATCTGAGCTCCTGCACCACGGAGTGCCGTTCGCTTCACGGCATCATGTTCGCCACAGACAGTGATGGAGATGACCGCTCCGCTCTGCCCCGCGATCTTTTCCGCTTCCATATGTAACGCCATGCCAACGCTTTCCCACAATGACGGCTCGGCAACTACGAAGTCATCGATCATGCATACTTTGCCACCCGGATCATAAACCGGCGGCGCCGAAATAATACGAGCCATGACGAAACCATTTACCTCGCCTGCCGCCTCGTGAACTAGGCAAATCCACGATGGATCATCGACCAGAGGTACAAAAAATTTCTTCTGACTCTCGTCAGCTCCCACAGCCGGCCGCCAAAAAATCGGCGAGTAGGCTGCATATTGCAAACGCTTCATCGTTGAGAGCTCAACCATCCGTGGCACATCGGCAGGCACCGCTCGACGTAAATTCACAAATTGCTCCTTCCTTTTTCTTCTCATGTGCCATGACATGATGGGACTCAGTCAGGCGGTTTCAGCAAGTAGCAGTGGGAATAGCGACCACTCGTTATTAATGGACCTTGCCCACCCTGCAAAGCTCGATTAATTATTACTTCCATTGCGTGGTTCCTTGCCAATAATTCCAAAATAAACGGATGAGGCAAGCGCTATAAGAAACACAAGAAGACCCATGAGAAATATTGCAGCAGCAACAATTTCAACCGCTCGATTGTGAGGAGGTGCTGAAGCTACATCGCTCAGCATAAATCCGAAAACAACCAAACAAATCGCCAAATAATAATTCCGCCATAAAGGCCGATCACCAAAAATAGAATTACGGCTGCGCCGGCGATGCATAGCTTTTGTTCTTTTCAATTTTCAACCGCACTATCTCAAAATCGTACCATATTGTAATTGTATGAGTATGATCTCCCTCCCCATCGACGCCGAACTGCCGCGCATCCTTGATGCGATCCGCCAATCGCGCAGCGCCGTGATCGTCGCCGAGCCCGGGGCCGGCAAGACAACCCGTGTGCCGCCAGCAATTCTGAAAGCGGGAATTTTATCCGCGGATGCTCCGAATCTGATCATGCTCCAACCCCGCCGCGTCGCCGCTCGTCTGGCCGCTGCCCGCATCGCCGAAGAGCAAACCTGGACCCTCGGCCAACAGGTCGGCTACCAGATTCGCTTCGAACGCCGCATCACTAAAGACACGCGCTTGCGCATCCTCACCGAAGGCATTCTCACCCGACAATTGCTCAGCGATCCCTATCTCCCCACGATTGGCTGCGTGATTCTCGACGAATTTCACGAACGAAATCTGCACAGCGATCTTTCCATCGCCATGCTGCGTGAGCTCAGCCAAACCGTACGTCCCGATCTGATTCTGATCGTGATGTCCGCCACGCTAAATGCCGAACCGGTTTCCAAATTCCTGGGCGGCGCCCCCATTCTCCAATCTCCAGGCCGCACATTTCCGCTCGATATCCAATATCGCGATACGCCACCAAATAATATCGAAGAAAGCGTCGCCGATACCGTGCGCGATTGTCTCGACCAATCCGGCAACGACATCCTCGTCTTCCTCCCCGGCGCCGCCGAAATCGCCCGTACCCAATCGCTCCTGCAATCCTGCGGGCTAGCGGCGACAGGCTCCGGTGAGCATGGTCGAACCGTGAGCAGGGACCCTATCGACATCTTCCCCCTCCACGGCTCCCTCTCCACCGCCGACCAGGACCGCGCCCTTGCCCCCGGCAAAAATCGCAAGGTGATCCTCGCCACCAACATCGCCGAAACCTCCCTCACCATCCCCGGCATCGATACCGTCATCGACTCCGGCCTCCAGCGTCTCCCCACCTACGACCCCTCGCGCGGCATGGACCGCCTCGAGCTCCGCCGAATCTCCAAAGCCTCCGCCACCCAGCGCGCCGGCCGCGCCGCCCGCACCGCCCCCGGCCGCGCCATCCGCCTCTGGTCCGCCAAACAACACGCCGCCCTCGATGATTTCCAAACCCCAGAAATTCACCGCGTCGATTTATCCACTGCCGTGCTTTCGATCTACGCCTGGGGCGCCACGACTGCCAGACAATTCGATTGGTTCGAGCCGCCTTCTGATCGCCATCTCGCCAGCGCTGAAAATCTCCTCGAATTACTCGGCGCACTCACCCTGCGCCAGTTGAGCCGGGCCGTCCTCAGCCCGACCGATCCCCTCAAAAACGCCCCCGCACCCCAAAAATTCCAAATCACCGAGCAAGGCCATCAGATGCTTTCCCTCCCCGTCCCCCCGCGCTTAGCCCGTCTGCTCCTCGCCGCCCACGCGCACGGCTTGGCCGAACCCGCCGCCATGATCGCCGCGATTCTTTCCGAAAAAGATATCTCCCCTCGCCGCGGCCCAACCGATTCGCTCGCCGACTCCGACCTGCTCACCCGCAGCGATCTCCAAACCTCTCCCCACATCCTCAAAACCCGCGATCAGCTCCTGCGAATTCTTCCCTCTTCAACGTCTACCTCAAGAGAGCCCATGAGTAGAGGTAACTTAGAACTTAGAACTCAGAACTTAGAACTAAAATCCCACCCCCGCCCTGCCCCTGAACACAAGGGGATAGAAGATACAGCGCTGTTAAAATTGCTACTCCTCGCTTTCCCCGACCGCGTCGTCCGCCGCCGCCAGTCCGATCCGGCCACTGGCCTGATGGTCGGCAACATCGGCATCCGCCTCGCCCACGAATCCGCCGTCCGTCGCGGCGAATATTTTCTTGCCATCGATGTCCAATCCGATGACCGCTCGCGCAAATCCGAAGCCCTCGTCCGCATCGCCAGCCGAATCGAACGCGATTGGCTCGACGAGCTCTTCCCCCAATTCATCCAATCCCAGCGAACGCTCACCTTCGACGAATCTCGCCAGAAAGTGATCCAGAAAAATCAAACCTTCTACCGCGATCTATTGCTCAGCGAATCCGAAGACATGCCCACTGACCTCCAATCCGCCGGCGAACTCCTGGCCCAATCCCTCCGCCCCCGCGCTACGAAATTTTTCGAATCCGATCCCGCCGCCGCCCAATGGCTCGCCCGCCTCCAGCTCCTTCGCCGCGCCATGCCCGAACACCCGTGGCCCGATCTGGATGCCAGCGCCCTCGCCGATCTTCTATCCACCGCCGCCGCCAACCATCGCAGCGTCGATCAACTCCCGCCCGCGCTCGACCTACTTGGCTCCACGCTGATCTATCCCCTCGACCGCCTCTTCGACGCGAGCGCCCCCGTTGCAATCACCGTCCCCACCGGCAACCGCATTCAAATCGATTACACCAACCCCACCGGCCCCGTCTTAGCCGTCCGCCTCCAAGAACTCTTCGGCCTCCCTCAAACCCCCACCATCTGCTCCGGCCGCGTCCCGCTAGTCCTCCATCTCCTCGGCCCCAACTATCGCCCCGTCCAAATCACCAACGACCTCACCAGCTTCTGGAAAACCACCTATTTCCAAGTCCGAAAAGACCTAAAAGCCCGCTACCCCAAACACTCCTGGCCTGAAAATCCCCTGACCGCCCCGCCGCAAGCGAAAGGCCGCCGCAAGTCGAACTCCTAAAGCAGTCCACCCGTTCGTCTATCGCGCATCAAACTTATTCTTCCAAAAACCTACGGCCTCGCCACTTCAGTGGCGAGGTTCCCGCCATACCAACCTGCTCTTATCGCCTGCGCTTTCAAGACGTTTTTTGTTGACGCCCATAGGCCATGAATTAGAATGATGTTGTCAATTCTGTTTGGATGTTAACAGTCTTTTTGTGAAGGAGCGACCCTTGCTGGATTCCACCGAAAATATACGCAGAGGAACTGGTGATTTCGGTCAGGAGACAATGTCTGTCGACATTCCCAGCGGAACGGATTCCAACATTTATATCCAGTTTATTTCATCGACGTCTACTCCCAGTGCGTTTGTCTGGTTGGGTAGTTGGAATTTTGTTGCATGATTGTTGTTCGCTCTTCGGGAGAACCAAAATGAAATCAATTATATTCATCTTTGCATTAGGTCTGACGGCGAGCCTTGCTCAAGGTTATGTTTATTCATATCAAGATAATATCGCAATTAGCGCGCAATCTGGCGAAATCGATGCAATAGTCCCACCTGGCCCTGATGCACCGTCCGATATGTACTTTGTGGGGACGATTGCCACGCTCGTCAGTATTCCGTCGGTTATTGCTGGCACCACAATATATGGAAATGCCGCGTATGTTACTAGTGCCGACTCGGAATCCGTTCCACCTCCGCTTGGCGTTGTCATCGAATCAAATCCTCAAGTCTGGATCAACGTTGCTTCCTTAATCCCTGGAGATACCATTGGGCCCAGCAGTGACTGGGGAGCTTATGGATATGTTGGTGGTTATACCACTATGGGTCGTTGGCAAGTTGGCGATCCCGCATTTCTAAACCCCGATGGCTCCTACGTCGGCATCGAATTCCCCGACGCAAACGATCAAATTCATTACGGCTGGCTGCTGGTACGCTACGACCAACCGCAGGGATCTTATTTCGGCACCATTGAACTCCTGCAAGCCGCTTATGAAACCGATCCCGGCGTACCAATTACGATCGTCCCCGAACCAGCGCTAAGCGCATTGGCCATTGCTGCTGTGCTGATGTTCGGTGTAAGGCAGCGGAAATAATTGAGGTCTATCTTCCACCGGAAGCGAAAAATGCCAGCATCACCTCTTCAACCACTGCTACCAATGCTCCGCAATAAATCCATCATCCGCCAAATGCGGAACGAATACCGATATTTATATCCAGTTCGTCACATCAGATTCATCGTCCCCAGGCAATTCGGTATGGTTAGAGGATTGGAGCTTTGTTTCGTAGGCTTCTTATTGGAAACTGGCAAACGGAGGACGCAATGAAGATTTTGATGGCCATTATCGCTGCGAGCTTGATACCATCGACCGCGAGAGGGTATGTCTTTTCCTATCAAGATTCCATTTCGCTTAGTACTCATATGTACTCAGAAGAGGAGGACATTTTACCCAGTTTGAATTCACCCGCAGGCATGTTCAACGGTCCCCTCGCAACTTTGGTGTCCGATGTCTCCGTAATCGGCAATACGGTAATTTGCAACAACGGCGAGGTGCAGTGCTATGGCTCTCAGGACTTCCCGCCTCCGCTGGGAGTGGTGATGGAATCATCCTACAATGTCGCTGCTCTTTCATCCGGCAGCATCGTTAGCCCAGGCAGCGATTGGGGTACCGGGGGAGATATTGGCGGGTACGCTGTTGGAGATGAAATAACGCCCGTAGGCGATCCCGCATTTCTAAACCCCAATGGCTCTTATGTCGGCATCGAATTCCCCGACGTGAATGATCAAATTCATTATGGCTGGCTGCTCGTGCGCTACGACCAGCCCCAGGGTACTTATTTCGGCACCATCGAACTCCTGCAAGCCGCCTACGAAACCGACCCCGGCGTGCCGATTACCATTGTCCCTGAACCGGCGTTAGTTGGATTAACTCTTATCGCCATCCCGATATTTGGCGTAAGACGACGGAAATAATCGCGCTCTATCCGCCACCGCAAGCGAAAAATTCCAGCATCACCCCTTCAGCCACTGCTCCCGATGCTCCGCAATAAAATCATCATCCGCCAAATGCGGATACGCCCGGCAAACCCGGTCCAATTCCTCTTTCTGCCCCGCACTCAGCCCTTCATGCTCATCCAGACACCAGATCCCCTCCAGCAATCCCTGGCGGCGTAGAATCTCATGCAGCCCTGCTATGCACCCCGCAAACCCATTGGCCGCATCAAAGAACGCCGCATTCGCATCCGTCACTTCAATATTCAACCGCAACATTTCCGGCGAAATCGCTTGCTGCGCATCCGCCACCTGTTGGCATTGATTGAATATTTCCACGCTCCGCCGCGTCCACACCGACCAGTGCCCCAGCAACCCGCCGACGATGCGCGCAACCTTGCCAGCGAATGGGTAGGGGGTCAGCAAATCCATCACGATGTTGTCATCGTTGCCAGTGTAGAGCGCGATATCATCCCGCCCAGATTCAGCGACGGCGCGCACGACATCGATCGTCTGATACCGATTGAACGGCGCCATCTTGATCGCCACCATATTCGGAATCTCCGCGAATTTCCGCCAGAAAGAATAAGGCAGTGCCCGTCCGCCCACCGCCGGCTGCAGATAAAAACCCACCACCGGAATAATCTCCGCAACCGCCCGGCAATGATCCAGCATCTGCGCTTCGCTCGAATCTTTCATCGCCGCCAGGCTTAGCAACCCCGCGTGATACCCCAGCTCCCGAACCATATGCGCTTCCGCCGTGGCTTGCCCCGTTTTCCCGCACACCCCCGCCACGCGTACCAGCGGCGCCCCGCGCTTCGCATCCGCGCGCTGCATCTCCTCCGCTGCAATTTGCAGCACCGGCTCGAACAATCCAATCTTCGCATCGCGAATCGCAAACTGCGTCGTATGCACCCCCACCGCCAACCCGCCCACCCCCGCCGCAATGTAATACCTCGAAAGCCCCCGCTGCCGCCGCTCATCCAACTTTCGGTTGGCATTTAGCGCCAGCGGATGAGCAGGTATAGCCGTCCCACTACGGAGAATTTGAATTGCATCCTGCATATTTTTCTTCACCGGCGGTGGCACTTTAGCCCGCAAAGAGCGGAGTCGAATTGTGCCACTGCCAAAAACTTCTTCGTAAACCAATTATCGCATTTCGTAGTTGAGCCGGGCCGTCCTCGGCCCGATTTTTTATCACGGTGATGAGCTATTTCAGAATTTCCCATCACGCGACTCAAAATGCGTCGGCTTATTAATTGTATCCCCCCCGCGCATGATCCAATCAGAAATCCACGCAATCATTTGTTTAGTCGAAACCCGTGGATATCCATAAAGATGATGCCCCAGCTGCCCATTATTAAGCAGCGCATCCGGCGATTCCGCACCAACAAATTCCACGCTCTTTTTCATGATCTGCCCAAACTCCTGGCACACTCGCCGCACGCTCAGCATTTCCGGCCCCGCGACGTTCAGAACAAATGGCGGCGACGATGCATGGCGCAATGATTCAAGCGCCATCGCATTGGCGTCGGCTTGCCAGATCGCATTGAAATTTCCCATCGCCAGTGAGATCGGCTCACCCCGCCAGACTTTGCTGGCCAGGTCGACCATCACCCCATAACGCATCTCCGTCGCGTAATTCAACCGAATGATCGAAACCGGCGTACCGTTCATTTTGCTGAAATATTCAAACATCCGCTCACGCCCCACGCAGCTCATCGCGTAATCGCCCACCGCCTGCAGCGAATCAGATTCAACACTGCCGCCGCCCGTTAAAGGCGAAAGTCCATAAACATTTCCCGTGGAAAATGCCGCGATCCGGCTTTTGGCGAACTTGCGGCACACCATCGCAGGCAGCAGCGTGTTCATCGCCCACGTGAGTGGCTCATTGCCAGTCGCCCCGAATTTCATACCCGCCATGAAAATCACATTCGGCGCATCCGGCAGATTATTCAGCTGCTGCTTATCAATCAGATCCGCTTTGATCGTTTTTATACCGGCGGATTCGAGCGAAGATTTTTCAGCCGAGTTGGAGAAGCGCGAAACCGCAATGACCTGCCGGCGCGTCTGAGCCGCATCGCTGGCGCGCTTAGCCATGATGCTGAGCGTCGGCCCCATTTTCCCCGCAGCGCCGAGGATCAGAATATCGCCCGGCAGATTGGCCAGAAGATTGACCAGTCCTTCCGTCGGCTCGCTGAGCATCTGCTCCAGTTGCGAAACATCATTAATTTGTGATGGCGGTGATTTTTTCATGCTTTGACAGTCTTACGGAGTGCTTTTTCGGGAGCCGGCCCACAGCTTTGCCCTTCAATCAAAGAACATGGAATGCGCATGAGCATCGGCGTGGTCGGCTCAAAGGAAACATCCAGCAGCTCGAACAATTTCATCGCCGCGTGATGGGCAACCTGATAAATCGGAAAAACCAGCGTGTTCAATCGTTTGCCCGAACGACCCAGATGCAATTCGCCCGATTCCAGCGGCTCAACCACAATCAGGCTGTAATCACGTGGATATCGCAAGCCCGCCTCTTCAAATCCTCGCACCAATCCCTCGGCGTGAATCGGACTGCATATATAAGCCGTCGGCATGTTCGCCTGGCCGGCGCGCTGCCGTGCCTTTTCCAATCCCTGCTCGATCGTTCCCCATTCCTCCGGCACCATCCCCGAAACAGTCTCCAATCCTTTTATCTTCGCCGACAGCGACAAAAAATGCTCCATGTGCATCAACGGCCCCGGCCCGGTCGGCAGAAGCAATTCAATGCGCCGATGCCCCAGCGAAACCAGTTTATCAACACACAAATCCAACCCCTGATTCAAATCAGGATATACCCGCTCGATCCCAATCTTCGGATCAATATTAGAACCCACCTGCACGCAAGAAAGCTCCATCGCCTTGATGCGCTTCGCCACTTCGCTATTGGCATGGCCGACGATGATCACCCCATCCACGCTGCCATCTTTCATCAGCCGTGGCATGTCAAATCGCTCCAGATCACTCAGTCCGCAACTCGCATACAGACAGTGATACCCAACGTGCTTGCACACTTCTTCAATACCCTGCAGCGCATTGGCATAGTAAATCGCGGTGGAGGGAGCCATCGGCCCCGGCGTGAGCGAGCAAATCACTCCAATCGAATAACTCTTCTGCGTAACCATTGACCGCGCCAACAGCTTGGGCACGTATCCCATCTCTTTGGCCATCGCCAGCACGCGCTCTTTGGTCTCCGGACTCACGCGCACACGGTCCAGCCGATCATTCAGAACATAAGAGACCGCCGTGGGCGAAACCCCCGTCCGCTTGGCAAGATCTTTGAGAGTGACTCGTCTGCGCTGACTCAACATGGGCATAATATAGGTAATTATCAATCCCGCTATATGCACGCACGCCGACATCCTTTGGAAACGGCAATGATGGAGCGATATATCAACTGAAATTTACAAGGTTTTCCCGATTTTGCAAACTTTCCTTGACGCTTATGATAAATCGTTTTATCATCCAAAACGCGCTATGCAAACCGAGGCAGCAAAACCTCATTCGCCTCCCATAAAAGTAGGAATCGCCGGCCTGGGGCGCAGTGGTTGGAAGATTCATGCCGAAACCTTAGCCGCAATGGGCGACAAATTTACGGTTGTAGCCGTCACCGATCAGCGCGCCGAACGGCAAGCCGAAGCCAAAGAAAAATTTGGATGTAAGGCATATGACGATATTCAACCCCTGCTAGCGCAAGCTGATGTGGAGCTGGTCGTGATTGCCACACCCAACCACCTGCACGCTCAGCAGGCAATTGCAGCGATGGTGGCGGGAAAGCATGTGTTGTGCGAAAAGCCATTCGCAATGTCGACCGCGGAAGCGGATCAGGTGATCGCTACTTCAAATCGTACGGGTCGTGTGCTGAGCATTTATCAGAATCGTCGGTTTGATCCGCATTTTCAGAAAGTGCGTGAGATTATTACCAGTGGTGTGCTGGGGCGAATTGTGGAGGTTCGTTTTACGTGGCATTATTTTTCGCGGCGGTGGGATTGGCAAACGCTCAAGGAATTTGGCGGTGGGATGCTCAACAATGCCGGTGCGCATTTTCTCGACCAACTGCTTTTCTTCTTCGGCAACGAGATGCCGCGCGTCGCATGCTACACCGATCGCGCTCTGACTCTGGGCGATGCGGACGATCATTGCGTAGTAATGCTAAGCGGCAAGGATAAGCCACTTGTGCAGATGGAGCTCAGCAGCGTCTGCGGATATCCGCAGGTCAATTGGCTGATCATGGGCACGCGCGGCGCGCTGCACGGCACGTTCGATAAACTGCAATGGAAGATCGCGCAGTTTGATCAGGTCCCGACGCCGGTGCTGAATCGCGAGCCGATGCCCGACCGTTCCTATAACAGCGAAAAAATCCCCTGGCAGGAATTCAACTGGGAAGCGAGCGCCGAAGAAAAGGAAGGAAAATTTACGCATCGCAGGTTTTATGAGAGTTTGTATCAAACCCTCCGACACGGAGCCGGGCTGGTAGTAACGCCGGAACAGGTGCGTCTGCAAATGCGAGTTTTAGATGAATGCAGAAAGCATTAATGGTTAGCTGATGATTGTTATCCATTTTTAACAACTAACTACTAACCACTCTCAACTAACACTATCGTGAATCATCTCATCGAATACGTCGTCATCGGCTGCTATCTAACCTTCCTGATTGTGATCGGGTCGGCGTTTCATCGCTTCAATAAAAACGTCAGCGATTATTTCCGCAGCGGCTGCCGAGGCACCTGGTGGCTCGTGGGCGCCAGCGTATTCATGGGCGGGATCACCGCTTATTCATTCACTGGCTCGGCGGGCGTGGCGTTTGAGGCTGGGTGGGCGGTTGCGATTATTTATATTGGTAATTCCCTTGGCTATTTCGTGAATTTTTTGTTCATGGCTGGTTGGTTCCGCCAATTGCGCGCTACGACATCGCCCGAGGTAATTCGCATGCGCTTTGGCCCGGTCACGCAGCAGCTTTACGCATTTACCGGCGTGATTCTGGGAATTGTCGGGGCGGCGATCACGCTCTGGGCTGTGGCGATCTTCAGTGCATCGGTGTTCGGCTATCGCATCGATGTGATCATCGTAATCCTCGGATGCGTTGGGCTGACCTATTCGCTGATGGGGGGAATCTGGGGCGTCATGGCCACCGATTTTGTGCAGGGGCTGATCCTCATGCCCATGACCATTCTGATCACCGTGCTCTGCCTGCATCAGGTAGGGGGCGTGAGCGGCTTTTTTCATATGGTGCAACAGAAGGGATTGAGCCATCAATTTGCAGTGTTTCATCCCTACGGAGAATTTAAATATGGCTATTACACAGTGATCTGGGCAGCTGCGATGATTTTTAAACAGACGCTCGATCAAAATACGCTGGGAGCCGCAAATCGATATTTTTCTGTGAAAGATGGCAAAGAAGCGCGTAAGGCAGCGCTCATCGCCGTGATCATGATGCTTGCCGGCGCGATCTTCTGGTTTATCCCTCCCATGACCGCACGCATGCTTTACGAGAAGCAAACCCTCTCCGCGCACTTGAATAATCCAGCGGAGTCCGCATTTGCAGTGGCAGCGATGCATGTTCTGCCCAGTGGCTTGATTGGTTTAATGGCCGTCGCGATGTTCTCCGCCACCCTGAGCACGATCGATACCGGGCTGAATCGCAATGCCGCAGTCGCGATGAAAGATATTTATCCGCTGATTTGCCGGATATTCCGTCGGCCGTTAGATAGCGACCGAGTGCAATTGATGATGAGCCGATTGATCACCATGTTCTTCGGCCTCTGCATCATCTCCAATGCGCTCTATTTTTCGCGCCGATCTGGCATGGGAATGTTCGACATCACGTTGAATCTCGGCGCCATGCTCGGATTGCCGCTGGCGACGCCGCTATTACTAGGATTGTTCATCCGCAAAGTTCCTTCCTGGTCCGCCATCTTCTCCATAGTCTGTGGATTTGCCTGCTCGGCCGTGGCGTATTATTCAACCAACACCTGGACCTATCAGCAGAAGGTTTTCCTTAATGTTTTGGCTGGATCAGTAAGTTTTCTGGCGACAATGCCTTTCTGGCGCTATGCCCCACTGGCATATCGTGAACAAGTGGTGGCATTTTTCACCCGCATGCACACGCCGGTCGATTTCGAAAAAGAAGTCGGCGCGGCCAACGACACTCAGCAGTTGAAAATGATCGGTGGGTTCAGCGTCGCCATTGCGATCTTCATCTGTCTCCTGCTCCTGATTCCAAATAATTTAACCGGCCGCCTGAGCATCCTCTTCATCGGCGGCGTGGTGATGATCGTCGGGCTCGCCATGCGCTGGGCAGCCAGAAACAGGCAGTTAAAGGAATTCGCGATAATCGCAGAATCGCAGCTGATTAATTTGTCCACAAACGGAATCAAAAGCTTATGAAACGAATGAAATTATTTGTGCTGGCCTTGTTGTTGTCAGGCGGCTCGTTCGCATTTGGCGACGAAAAGTTCGTCAATCTCGGGCCGCAGGTTTCAGCAATGTCGATTCAGGGCAGCGAATTCGTGCGCGAAAGCTCGGGTCGCGATGTGCTCTTCACCGCCGAGCGCGGCTCACCCGGCCATCTGCTCTCGTTCGACGCTAACACCGGCAAGCCGATCATGGACAAAGCATTTCCCAATGCCGATGGCGCGTGGGAAGTCGCTCTCTCCAGCGATGGCTGGCTCTATAGCACCGGCGGCAATGGGCATCTCTACCGACACAAACCCGGCACTACCAAAATCGAAGACCTCGGCCAAGTCCTCGGCCAGCGCGTCATCTGGGATGTCACCGCCGGTCCGAACGGCGAAATTTACGCCGGCACCTATCCCAGCGGCTTGGTTGCGCGCTATCGCCCCGGCGAAGGATTCACCGACGTTGGCCGCGGCCCCATCGTGCCGGGCGAAAATTATGTGCGCGCCGTCGTCTACAACCCCGCCAACGGCCATGTCTTCGTCGGCGTGGGTTCACATGCGCACCTGATCGATCTCGATCCCAAAACCGGTGAAAAGCACGAGCTGCTGAAAGATAAAACCGCCGGCCAGGAAGCGGTTTATTCGCTGCAAATTATCCCCGATGCAAAAAGCGGCGACCGTTTATTGGCGTGGGTCACCAACCGCGGCAAGACCCTGGTCTACAACCTGCGCACGCAAAAAGTCGAGCGCGAGGTGCCCACCTCCGATGTCAAAGCCGTCAAAAAATCCCCGACAAGCGAAGACGTTTATTATTCCGACGGCAGCAGCATGTTGTCGTTTAATCTCGATCATCCGGATCAACCGCCGCGCAAGTTGCTCGAATGCGGCGTCATCAATGCAACGCAGTGGCAGGATGGCGATCACCTCTGGCTGCTATGCCGAGCGGGGAAATTAATTCATTATGATGTGCAGACAGGCCAGGCGACGGAAAAAAAATTACACATGCCGCCTCAGTCGATCCCGATTCAGTCCATCGCTCTGGGTCCTGACGGCAAAATGTGGATGGGTGGATTCTTGGCCGGCGGAACCGCGGAGTTTGATCCGCAAACACACAAGAGCATCGAATATCGCGGCATGAGCCAGATCGAACGCATCGGAGTGCTCGGCGACGAGATGTATTTCGGCGTTTACCCGCACGGGCGATTTTATCGCTTCGATCCATCCAAGCCCTGGGGCCAGGACAACCCTCGTAAATTCGGGCAGATCGCAGGGCAGAGCCGGCCGATTGCGATGCTCGGCGTGCCGGAGTTGGATAGAGTTTTCATCGGCGAAGTGCCGGAATATGGATTTCTAGGCGGCCATTTTCTGCAATACGATCCCAAGGCGAACAAGCTGTATGATTATGGTGTGGTGGTCGCCCGCCAATCGCCGGTGAGCCTGGCGTATGCCGATGGATTGATTGTGGGTGGCACATCGATTTCGGGCGGGTTAGGCATCAAGCCCAGCGAGAAGGATGCGAAATTATTCGAGTGGGATCCCAAAACGCAAAAGAAAACTTTCGAGATGGTCCCCGTGCCAAGTGCGATCGCCATCACGTGTCTGATCAACGGGCCAGACAAAAATATCTGGGGCGTTGCCGATGGCACGTTGTTTATTTTTGATCCAGTAAATCGAAAGATTATCCGCAGCAAGCATCTCGTGGATGTGAACTACGATTCAAAAAATATTTGGCGCGATGCGTTCCTGGTGGTGCATCCTTCGGGCCAGATCTATAGCGTGATTAGCGGGCATTTGCTTCGCATCGATCCGCAAACGCTTGCGGCAACGGTCATTCGCAATCAGCGCGGTCTCGAACTCCTCGCGATGGACGCACAAGGCAGACTCTATTTCCACATAGGAATCGATCTATGGCAATACACCCCATAAATTTTTCATAACCAATAGAGCCGGGCCGTCCTCGGCCCGACAGACCTGACCGACGACGGTCCGGGTCTAGCAGCGAAAATAACCTGAACAAAATCAGCGGAGAAAAAATGGCTAACTCATCCCGAATCGGTTTAATCGGCTTAGATACTTCGCACGTAACCATCTTCACGAAGATTCTTAACGACCCCAGCGATCCGCATCACGTCCCGGGCGGAAAAGTTGTGGTCGGCCATCATCCTGGCGGGTCAGATGATTTCGCGCTTTCGCATGCGCGTGCCCCCAAATTTACAGCCGAGCTCAAAGATTCCTTCGGCGTAAAAATCGTTGATTCCATCGAAGCCGTCGCTGAAAACTGCGATCTGATCTTCATTGAATCCGTCGATGGCCGCGTACATCGCCAGCAATTTGACCGCGTCGTGAAATTTGGCAAACCCGTTTTTGTCGACAAACCCTTCGCGCTCAATTCCGCCGACGCCAAATACATGTTCGACGCCGCCTCCAAAACCAATATTCCGCTCATGAGCGCCTCTTCGCTTCGCTATTTCGATGTCGCCGTCGAAGCGATTGGCGATGGCAAAGATATCGTCGGCTGCGATGCCTACGGCCCCATGGGCGAAGAACCGACGCAGCCGGGATTGTTCTGGTATGGAATCCACACCATCGAAATGATCGTCGCGGCAATGGGCGTTGGCTGCAGTGAAGTGCGGGCTTTTAAAAATGAAAACACGGATATGGTGACGTTTATCTGGCGCGATGGCCGGGTGGCCTCGCTGCATGGCGTGCGCAATGCACATGGAAAATTCGGCCTGACCGTGCACCGCAAAGATGACGTGCGCGTGGCCGATCCAGAAAAGTCGAAAAAGCCCTACTATGCCGGATTAGTCGAAGCGATCATGCGTTCGTTGCCTGCGGGCAAGTCGGATATTCCCGCGGAGCAGACCCTGGAAATTATTCGCATGATCGAAGCCGCCAATGAAAGCCGGCGTAGCGGACGCGCGGTCACCTTGGCATGACACACTTCTCGATTTTGGCGGAGGGCTCGTGAAACC
>DASXDR010000121.1:0-26483 GCA_036490535.1 Tepidisphaeraceae bacterium
GAAGATGGAACGGAGCATTGCCTGGATCGGAAACTTCCGACGGCTGGTTGTCCGCTATGAACGTAACCTCAGGATGTACCAAGCTTTCTTTCATGTGGCTTGCTTAATGATTACCTTGAGGCAGTTTTGAAACAGGTTCTACTATCCACTAACAATTTCTCAAAACGCTTTCATCAATTCCCGAAACTTAAACTCATTATGCTCATATGGAATCTCGTGCTTGTGATACGGATAAATCTCCATGTGCTTTTCCGCCGAGATATGGTTATATGCCGCGAAAATCGTGCTCGGCGGACAGACATCATCCCACAGACAATTTGAAATCACTGTTCGGCATTTAATCCACGGCGCCAGATTTAAATTATCGCAATAGCTCACCGTGCGAATCACTTGCTCGCGCAGGTGCGGAAACGCTTTGAGAAAACTCGCGATCTCGGGATAAGGTCCTGCCGGGCAAATCTCCACGCCGCGCCGAAAATCACACAAAAACGGAATATCCGCCAGACACAAAATCGGCCGCTCCGACAGCGCCGCCGCCGCCAAAGACAATCCCCCTCCCTGCGATCCCCCCGTTACCGCAATTCGCTTGATATCCACTTCCTCAAAACTCGCCAGCAACTCCAGCGCCCGCACCGCATCGGCGTATACTTGCCGAAAATAATATTCCTCCGGCGATCTGATCCCCTGCGTCATCCACCCTGAATGATGCCCATCTGAATAAGTTGCCGCATCCTGTGACAACCCATTCTGCCCACGTGTGTCCATCGACAGCACGCACATCCCCTGCTCGGCAAACGGCAACATATCCAGTGGCCTGGCTCCTCGGAGGCTATATCCGTGATACATACACAGTCCGGGGTGCTTCCCATTCTTTTTTGGCTTTAGATACCAACCGCCGAGTCGTCCACCCTTAAACCCATCGAAGCGCAATGAAAAACATTCCAAGTTGCGCGTCGGCAGATTGTACGGAACTAATTCGACTGCTAATGGCTGCTGCTTGGCTTCATCGACCGTTCTTTTCCAAAACGCCTCAAAATCCTTCTCTCGATAAAGCCCCGGCTTATATTCCCGCAGCTTCTCCAATGGCATATCAATTGACGGCATCGCGAATCTTCCTTTCCGCTATGTATCATCAAAAAACGCACGGTTACTTCAACCGCGAGCGTCGTCGCACACGTTTCGGGCCGAGGACGGCCCGGCTCTCCCAGCAGCGAAAGCGGGATGGGCGTTTTCAGCGTTCAGCGTTCATAATTCAGAGTTCATCTTGTTCCTTGACACTAACGGTATGCCGCTGCTAACTTTCCAAACCTTTTCGTTTCTGCGATAAACGAGGTTCAATGAAGCTGCAACACTGTCTGGCTCTGGGTTTGACACTGATCTGCTCCGCGAATTTGTCGGCTCAATCCGACAAGCCGCTGGATGATGTCCCACTGGAAGTCCGCACCGCTGACCGTCTCACCGACGTGCAGAAGCAGGAAGTCCAGCAATACATCAACGGCTGGGTTGGTGAAATGGCTGACGGTTCCAACCCCTCTCAGCAAGGCCAGGCGCGTGACAAGCTCACCACCGGCGCCAATGCTGTCGGCACCGAAACCGCCAGCGCCGATTACCAGTCCCAATATGCCGGCACGATGAACGACGCCCTTTTGCCGCTGACCAAAAATGCCGACATGCGCATTCGCCTGCTCGCCGGCGTTGTCGCCGGACGGGTCGCTGAGCGCATGAACAATGCCCGCCTCGAGCCCGTCGCAGTTGCGCTGCTGAATGACAAAAGTGACGCGGTCGTCCTCTGGGGCATGCGCACCGCTCGATATGCCTTGCCGTGGATTTTGCAAAATCCCATGCAGAAATCTGCGCTGCCGGATGCCATGGTCAATGCGTTGCTGAACCATCCGCGCATCCCGATTGCAAATGATGCTTATGAAGGAGCCAATCTTCCCCAGCAAACCAGCGGTCCTACTTTGCTCGCCGCAGCGCAGCAAGTGATTCATATGCTGCATGCTCGTGTACAGGTCTATGAAAAGACCTGTCCGATTGATCCCTCTGCCGATGCTACCGGCACCACTTTCCTGAGCAGCACTGCATGGTCCGTCCTTCCTGCGGGGCAGCGTCTGGATTCCGCTCAGCAAATCTCCGATCTGATGTCCGTGATGGCCCAGCGTTGTCTCGCCGACGGACCAAGCAGCTTCCCGCGCATTATCGCCGGCCTCCAGCCTGTCGCCGCTGCTGTTTTTGTGATCGGAAATGCCGATCAGGCCCCTGGCGTGGTCAACGCCGCCAGGCCTGTCGCCCTGCAGCATTTCCAGGCCAATACACCACCCCAAGACATCCTGACCCTTGTTCAGAAAGTTTATCCCGCGCTAGTCTCCGTGCCCGAATTCTCTAAACTTCAGGCTCCCCCAAAAGTTGAAGTCGCTCCCACGACCCGCCCTTAATGAGCGCTTTCTCATTTTTTGCAACGCAATGATTCATTGATCCGATGATTCAATGATTCAATCTCCTCATGATTTACCTGCTGGTTCAGCATTTTTATCCCTGGTTCGTCGCGCATCATCTCGGATTTCTGCGCGTCTTTTTTCGTTACACCACCTTCCAGGTCGCCTGCTCGATCCTTATCTCGTTTGTGTTTTGTCTTGCTCTGGGACCTGCGGTCATCGGCTGGCTGCGTCGGCAGAAGATCGCGGACAATCCCAATTTTGATCAGGCGGATATCAATCTTTTGACCGCCAGCAAAAAGGGCACCCCGACCATGGGGGGCCTGCTGATTCTTTCATCCATTGTCGCAACCATTGTACTGCTGGCGGATTTATCCAATTTTTATGTCGATTTAGCCCTGGTATGCGTGATTATTCTCGGAGCGGTGGGCGCTGCTGATGACTGGCTCAAGCTGACCGCAGCCCGCCGGCAGACCGGATCGCGTCAAGGATTAACCAGTCTGGAAAAGCTCCTCTTTCAAATCGGCATCGCAGCTATTTTGGGCTATTGGACTTATCAGCATGGCAAGTTAATCGATACAACCCATACCCTTTATTTTCCGTTTCTCAAATCCTTATTCGTGCCATTGAGTCTTGCTGCATTTATCGCCATTTTCATTTTTTTTCTTACCGGCTTCTCGAATGCTGTAAATCTCACTGATGGCATGGATGGCCTAGCGGCGGGCTGCATGGCGATTTGTGCCGGGACATTTATTGTCTTTGCGACGATTGCGGGAGATCTGCAACTTTCATCGAACCTGCTGCTACCGTTTGTGCCCAGTTCGAATCAGATGGCCGTTATTGCGGGGGCAATCACCGGCTCGTGTCTGGGATTTCTTTGGTTTAACGCTAATCCCGCGCAAGTATTCATGGGAGATACCGGCTCGCTGGCTCTGGGCGGATTGATTTGTTACGTGTGCATTGTGATCCGCCAGGAGTTGATGCTGGTGATTGTGGGCGGCATTTTCGTGGCGGAGGCCTTGTCCGTCATGATGCAGGTCAGTTATTTCAAATACACAAAGCGGAAATTAGGGCAGGGACGCCGAATTTTCCTGATGTCGCCGCTGCATCATCATTTCCAGAAAAAAGGGTGGACGGAAACGCAGGTGGTGGTGCGATTTTGGCTAGTCGCGTCGATGCTGGCGGCATTAGCGCTGGCGACGATTAAATTACGGTGATATATAGCGCTAAAGTGGATATAATTTGGGGAAGGTGATTCATGTCTATCATTGACCGACCTGCATCAGTTTTAGATGACTGCCCGAATCTGGATGTTCCTCAGCATCCAGGTCGAAAGCTAAGCGAAGAAGAATTTATCGCCTGGTCTGGTGCGTTCTGGGCAGAATGGGTGGACGGAGAAGTCATCATGATGTCTGTGAATCGCGATCATGCGATGTTTCAGAACTTTTTTTCCACAATTCTTTCGGTATTTGTAGACAAGAACGACCTGGGAGCGGTTTATAGCGAACCTTTTCAAATTCGCCTGGGTGCGCGCCGAAGACGACGCATGCCAGACGTTTTCTTTGTCGCCAAGACACGCATGGATGTGGTTCATGAACAAGAGGTCGAAGGAGCGCCTGATCTGGTCGTGGAGATTCTCTCGCCTGAAAGCCAATCGCGCGACTGGCGGGAAAAATTTTTGGAATACGAATTAGTGGGCGTGCGAGAATATTGGATCGTTGACCCAGTCAGCGGTCTTATCGAAGCTTATCAATGGCAGGACGGGAAATTTGCGGGACTCAAAGAAAAGGATGGAAAAATTGCGTCGGAAGTATTAAGAGGTTTTTTTGTCCGGGCTGATTGGTTTAAGCAGGGGCAATTGCCGCGCATCCATGAGGCACTGCGCGAGTTGGGGCTGTGAATTCGTTTTTTAAGCCCGGGGCGGAGTTCGTCCGATAATATTTCACAATGCCTATGGAAGCCTCCATCTATCGCATGCGTTTACGCGACATTCTGGCCATGTGCGTGCTGGGATTGCTCTTCCTCGGCTTGATCATGGTGCAGTCGGCCTCGGCGAAGGTGAGTAATGTGCCGAGTTGGCACTTCACCAGTGCGGGGGCAAAGCATGCGATGTTCGTCGGGCTGTCGCTGACTATCTTTTTTCTCGTGGGGCGATTTGATTATCGACGGCTCAACACGCGTCTTTCGCTGTTCAATCCCGTTGCATGGGTGGTGGCAGCAGGGTTCGTAACGTGCGTGCTGGTGCTCGTGCCGCATGTGGGAAGGGAAGTGAATGGGGCGCGGCGCTGGCTTGGGTATGGGCCGGTGCAATTGCAGCCATCGGAATTGGCGAAATGGGCGGTCGTGTTATTTCTGGCGTGGTGGCTAGCGAATAAAAATGATGCACTGGCGACGTTTAAGGGATTGCTATTGACGCTCATTCCCGTTGCGGTTTTTGCGGTATTGATCGTTAAAGAAGATTTCGGCACCGCTGCTCTCATCGGCCTGGCGACCGTGGGGATTCTGCTGGTGGCCAACGTGAAATGGTGGCACCTGGCGATGGTTATCCCCCCTGCTGCGGCAGCGGGCGCGTTCTCTATCATGCATAAGTCTTATCGCATGCACCGGATGACCGCATTCCTGAATCCCTGGGCAGACCCGCGCGGCGTGGGTTACCACATGATCCAATCGCTGTTGGCTTTTTCCAGCGGCGGAATCGTTGGCAATGGCCTGGGATTTGGCATTCAAAAGCTTGGATATCTGCCCGAAGATACGACGGATTTTATTTTCTCGATTATCTGTGAGGAGCTGGGCATATTCGGAGCGATTCTCACCGTCGCACTTTACCTCGGCATTCTCTATGTCGTCTGGCAGATCATCCGCTCGCAGCGCGATACCTTCGCCAAACTCCTGGCTCTGGGCATCGGCTGTATGATCGGGTTACAAGCGGTGATTAACATCGCCGTTGCAACCGTTTCCGTGCCGACCAAAGGCCTTTCGTTGCCATTGGTTTCCGCTGGCGGTTCGGGATTGATCATCACCTCGATGGCTTTGGGGCTGCTCTATTCGATCACGCGATTTGAAGAAGAGCCGGAAACTGTTCCCTCCCTTCCCGTGGAGGTTTCTGTACCTCCGACTCTCCCTGTTGGCGATCTTGCCATAAATTTGCCGGCCTGATCCCGGGACGATACAACTATCGCTCACCGTGGGCGAAATCACTCCTCTCAATATCATTGCCTGGCTCTGGCTGTTTCTCTTCGCCTTCTGGCTCGTGGCGGCGAAATTCGTTTATCCGACCAAGGTGCGCGAAAGCTTTTGGCAACGACAGACGCATGTTCTGCCTCTCTATTTCGGTTTCTATCTGATCTTCGATCATCGCTGGTGGGGGCCGATGCATCATCTGTTGTATGACAACGATGCGATTCGTTATGGCGGAGATGTCATTACGTTCATTGGTGTTTTTTATGCGATCTGGGCGCGCGTTACCCTGGGGCGGTATTGGAGTGGAATTATCACTCTGAAACACGGACATCGCTTGATTCGCACAGGTCCTTACCGCTTCACACGGCATCCGCTTTATACGGGGTTTGTCATTGGCGTGATTGGCAGCGCGATTGCGTCGGCTCGGATTGATGCTTGGATTGGAGCGGCTATCGCGGTTGCGTCGCTGATCTTCAAGCTCCGCCGTGAGGAAAAACTCCTTACCGGGGAATTCGGAGAGGAATATCTGCAATTCCGACGCGATGTTCCGGCAGCGCTTTTGCCAGGTCTGTATTAAGCTTTATTGTCTATTACAGGACAGGAATGCCGATCGCGCCAGGTGCACCGCGAAGCTTGCGATTTGCGTTTGAAACCGTATCGATCTCCACGGCAAGCAGAGTCAGATCATCAATGAGTTCGCGTCCGGTGATGAATTGATTTACTCGAACCACGATCGCATCAATCATGCCGCGCGGCGCATCAGATTTGGCACTGGCAAGCAGATTATTGACTCCGAAATGTTCTTCGCTGGTATTCTGCGCATCCAGCACACCATCGGTGTAGAGCAGTAATTGCGTTTTTTCTTTCAATGAAATCCGCAGCGGAATGTAGCGCTCTTCGCAATCGATCCCCAGGGCAAAGTGAGGCTCAGCTTGTATCACTTTGAATTGTCCATTGGTCCCCACCAGCGGCATGTAGTGGCCGGCGCCGATCATTTCAATTTCGTTGCCAGCTTGGTCGACAATTATCAGTAGCATGGTTACGAACTGCCCGGAATGCGAAACCGAGCAAAGCTGTCGATTGACTTCGGCCATCGCCTCGGCGGCATGGCCCAGACGCTGGAGAGTCGTGCGAATGAGCAATTGTGTGGTAGCCATCAGAAATGCTGCCGCCATACCGTGACCGGTGACATCGCCAATTACAACAGCCATGCGTCCATCGGGCAGGTCAAACCAGTTATAGAAATCGCCGGAAATCTGGTTGGCGGGTTGGTTGATGGCGGCCAGACGAATCCCGTCGGCCTCGTGATCGCGCGATGGAAGCCAGGCAAGCTGGATTTGCCGTGCTTGTTTGACTTCACGTTGCAGAATTTCATGCTCGATCTGCCGTAATTTTGCCCGGCCGCGAATGAGCTGGATCGCCGTGGAAATCAAAATCGCGCTCATGGAAATAACCACGAAAATCGCCCACAGCATGGCCCGGCCAAACACCACCGCCACGTCGCGATCAGTCTGCGCTATGGGCGAAGCGACGATCACTCGCCAATGTTTTTCGCCCACGATCGCTGGATGAATATTGATAATGCTCGGCCAAATCTGCACGCCATCCATATTGGTTCTAGCGTTAATGATTCGCGCGGTAGACTCCCCGGTGGGCGGAATCTGGGCGGAGATGACTTTCATCTGCTGCGGTCCAAAATGTTCTTTGATGTCATGCTCAAGAGACGACTGCACGAAACTCGAAACCACTTGCCCGTCTTCATCGAGTACCCACGCCCCTACAGCACTTTGGCTATTGAGCGGATCAATAAATTTGAGCTGAATGGTTTTGGCCGGCACGACGGCCAGCAGTACGTCATTTCCGCCGACGGGGACAGCAATCAGATTGAAATCGATTCCGCCCAGCTGCTCGAATGGACCGATCGTTGGCCGGGTAACATTTCGGAGCCAACCTTTGGCGGGTTCGATCATCTTGCGCAGCGTAGCCTGCCGTGCCTCGTGAGATTGCTGGTCCAATTTGCGCTGCATGAGCGATTGGCCTGGCAAAGAAATTTCATCAGGCAAAAAGCGTGTCGGCTCGGGATTGTTTTTATTAACGACGAGCAGATAGGACGTTCTGCCATCTAACTGGCGCCAGAGCAGTCGGCCGAAACGAAATGGGCCGGCGCGCTGGGCAAAGCGATCACTCGTGGCAATCGGGCGCGAGGTGCTTTGCGTTTCATCCTCATTGGCACGACGGAACAAATCCAGATCGTCGAAAATTGAACGGTAATATTGCTCGATGCCACTGGCGGTTTCGCTTGCGAGCAAAGCCTGGCGGGCGCGGGTCTGGTCGATCGCCTGCTGGCGCGAGCGGTGATAAACCTCCGCCATCATCAATCCAACGAGGACGATCAGGCCAGCGAGCAGAAGGCCGTGAATCAGCAGGATTTTCCTGGCAAATTTTTTTGGCGTGCGGTGCATATTGAGCAGGAACTATAA
Source organism: Tepidisphaeraceae bacterium (assembly GCA_036490535.1). Classification (GTDB taxonomy): domain Bacteria; phylum Planctomycetota; class Phycisphaerae; order Tepidisphaerales; family Tepidisphaeraceae; genus DASXDR01. The sequence continues at coordinate 8,096 of DASXDR010000121.1, forward strand.
AAAAACAAGGCACGGCCGTTCGCCGTGCCTCTGATATAGTTTATCCAAACCGGGAATTTCTTCCCTGATAAGCAAACTTTTATTTTTAAGCGGCCTCGAGCCGTGCCGACACATTGGCCAGGAATTCCACGCCAATGCTGACCGTGGCCTGCCCATCGAGCTTCCGAGGACCAACCCAGACAACGCGGGCCGGAACCATGCTCTGGCTGTTCATCAGGGGCATTCCCGCCGATGCCACGTAGACGGCCAGGGTCTTTCCTTCCATGACCGGCGCCCAAGCGGGCATTTGCAGGCGCAAACCGCTGGAGCTGGTATCCATGGTGCAGCCGGCGATATAGCGATTGGCGGTAGCGTCGAAAATTTTCACCGGCCGACTCTGCGTGATACGCAGGCCGCGTCGACGTTCGGTCAATGTTTCGCACTCTTCAGCCGTGTAATCCTGTACTAATGTCACAGCCAATCTCCTTGCCGCGGCATCCAGGGCCGCAAGCCTATTTATTCCTTATCGGTGGGGCGTGGCGAAGGACTAAAATAAATTTTTGAATGAACATTCCTCATGGTCACCGAAGTGACCACGCCGCATGTGTTCTGGTGGTGGGAAGTTGGTTGGCGTATTGCGTGATTGGCAAAATCGGGGTTCGCCCGATATTCTTTTGCGTCTTATGGCTGATACTGAATTTCTCGCTCGTGGAAAAGTTAAAAGCGTGCAGAACGGGACCGTGATCTTTGTCCCGTCAAACACCAATTATGAACTCTACCTGGCTGGTTCCTACGACGGAGCTCCCGGAGAGCTGATTGATTGCGTTGTCAAAGCCAGGGCGAGAAAGATTTATACGGTGCCCAGCGGCGGGAATTTTATCACGCCGATTTTCGGGCCGCCCAAAATCGTGCAAGGCCGCGTGCGGTCAGCGTCGGATAAGCAGCTTGTTATCCATGCTTCGATTCCCTTTGTAATCGACTTACCGCGCGAGGATTCAGCGATTGATCTCGATGAAGGCGCAATCACGGTTGGCAATATGGTCAACGCGGTGCTGCTCGCCGGGGCGACGTTCGAGCTGGCCGGAAAACTAATAGCAAGATAAATAAGTTGGATTAACGAATGTAGGCGTCGAATATTCCGCTTAAAGCAATCAGTCCCAACCCGCACACGAATGCGAGCATTAAGATATTCCAGCAATTTGGCATAAGAACTGCCCCCGCGGCGCTCAAAAGCGTAAACCCCACGGCTAGTTTTCCTGTGGCAGACATACGAACCCCCGGATCGCCGTAAAAGCGATTTCCCCATTTCAGCGAAGGCCATCTGGGAAAAAAGGCTGAGCCAACCACATAACTGGCGAGAGCGAAGAATAAAGAAGCAATTACAATTCGTGCCGGTTCCATTGCCATGGTGTTGTAACTACTCCTATATCGCTAATGCGAAACTTTCGGGCTCTGTCTGGCAGGATTCGCAAAACACTCGTCCAGCTCTGGGCTGTGATCAATCAATTTCAAATCACTGAGTTGTTTAATCAGCGTGCTCCATCGCTCCGCGGTCATAGTCCCTAAGCCATTCGCTTTCGTCTCCGCTGTTTCAATCAACGGCTCCTGCGCTTTCGCCGCCGCTGCGAATGTCGCCGCATCCATCTCCTGATTCAATTTCCCCATCATTTCATTCGCCTGACTCGGATCGTCCAGATAACCACGCCAACCCTGCGCAATCGCCGCCACAAAATCATCAACCATTTTTTTATGCGCTTTAATATAATCCCCGCGCGCCACCACCACCGTCGCATATGGATTAAATCCCTCATCCGCAATCAGAAAAACTTTGGTCTTCGCCCCTTTCTGCTCCGCGGCGATAGGCTCGGAAGTCACAAAACACTGCTGTGCATAATTCGGATCGACCATAAACTGCGAGATCGAATAATCGTAAGGCACAATCTTGACCTTCGCCGCAGGATACTTCGCCTGCAAAAACAGCAAATATGGCAACCCAGGCTGCACTGCCAGCGTGCCCGGCGAATTCATTACATCGCCAATATTTTTCGCCTTCGTATCCGCGTGACACATGATCCCCTGCGGATTGGTCTGATATACGGCAAACAGCGCCACCAGATCCGCCCCCTTGGATCGTGCGGTGACCACTTCATCGGCGGCAAGGATTCCAAAATCACATTTCCCCGCGGCAAGCAGTTGCGGAACCTGATCGCCTCCGCCGGTGATATTCACATTTAAATGATGCTGTTTATAAAATCCCGCCACGTCTGCGGCGTAAAATCCGCCGAATTCTGGTTCGGGTTTCCAGTTCAGCGACAAGCTTACTTCGCGAACCCCCTGCTCTGATGGCACAGCCGTGGGTTGTTTTTCACATCCCATTACAAACAAACATAAGATCAACCCGGCCGCGAAATGTTCTCGAATCATGGCCGACTAATTTACAGAAGCGTTCCAATTCTTGCGAGCCATTTGATTCTTCCTTGCGCATTTCGATAATCGACGATTCGAATATTTTTAATTACGAAAGGATTAAACGAAAATGCGTCGCGCGAAGATTTCCATTATTGGTGCTGGCAATGTCGGAGCTACTTGTGCCCACTGGGCTTTGGCTCGCAACCTCGGCGATATCGTCCTCGTCGACATCCCCGAAATCGAAGTCAAGGAAGCGGATGGCTCGGTGAAAAAAGTCCCCTTCACCATGCCCGCTGGCAAAGCTCTTGATCTCTATGAAGCCAGCCCGATCGCTGGCAACGATTCCAAAATCATCGGCACCGGCGATTACGCTCACACCGCCAATTCCGATGTTGTCATTGTCACGGCAGGCATCGCTCGCAAACCGGGCATGAGCCGCGATGATTTGATCAACACCAATACCGGCATTGTTAAAACGGTTGCCGAAAATGTCGCGCGGCATTCGCCCAATGCGGTGATGATCGTTGTCTCCAATCCGCTCGATGCGATGGTCTATGTGGCGTGGAAAGCTTCGGGCTTCCCGACTAAGCGCATCATCGGCCAGGCCGGCGTGCTCGATGCCGCGCGCTATCGCACTTTCCTCGCGATGGAGATCGGTTGCTCTGTCGAAGACGTGCAGGCGCTATTGCTCGGTGGCCACGGCGATGACATGGTGCCTCTGAAGCGCTACACATTTGCGGGCGGCATTCCGGTCACGCAGTTGATAAAACCAGATCGCCTGGAAGCGATCATCGATCGCGCGCGCAAAGGCGGCGCGGAAATCGTCGGCCTGCTCAAAACCGGCTCCGCTTACTACGCCCCCGCCGCTGCCACCGTGCAAATGGCCGAAGCGATTATCCGCGACAAGAAACGCATTCTCCCTGCCGCAGTTTATTGTGATAGGGAATACGGCGTCGGCGGATTCTTTGTCGGCGTGCCCTGCGTGCTCGGAACCGATGGCGTGGAAAAAATTCTCGAAATTGAAATGGACGAAGCCGAAAAGCATGCTTTCCAGACTTCAGTGGACCATGTGAAGGAACTGGTCAAAGCGGTAAAAATTTGACGTTCCCGGAAAAACGATAAGCCCCTATTCTTTAAGCATGTTCGGCAAATTGAAAGTTTGCCGGTGGTCATTTTTCAGCAATCCTCTCAAGGATTGCCGACGTAATATATGTGACACAGTATGTCATTGTAGGAACACACCATCTTCCTACTGAAAAAATCTGCAGGCAATAGCCAAGGAGCGCGATATGTACGTGAACCGCTCATTTGTGTGGTTGTTGGTTGCCGCCGCGTCGGCCCTACCGTGCCTCGCTGCGCCTATTCCAATTCCCGTTACCAACGGCTCATTTGAAATCCCCGATGTGGTAAATCAGACCAACGGTAATCCGTCCGCGCAAGTGGCTGCGGGCGGGACCCAAACGATCTGGCAATACACCAGCCAGCTCGCTACCACATCGAGCATACACTTTTATGGCAATGGGATCTTCAGCGATCCTATTCCGTATTGGACGGTCAGCACATCGAACAATAACAACCTGGTATATGGAATCTCGAATTCCATCAGCTCTCAGTTCTATGGAACCAACGGCGGCAGTGATGGCGGATTTACCGGGCTTTCTGCCAATACCGATTACACATTCAATACCTTGGCGACCCAAGCGGCCGGCACAGCGATGGGATATCAATACGCCGATGGATATCAAACCGCTTATGCCAACCTTGCGGTAGGCGGGACCGTGACGCTGACTTACGATCCCGCTGATCCCAATACTAATCTCGGCACCGGCCTATCACTGGGAAATTTCGTGGCAGGCGATAATTACACACTCTCAGCCGCGATTGGAACCGCGCTCAATAGCGCCAGCTATCAATATAATTATTCGGTAATTCTGACTGATAATGGAGTGCCCGTCGCAACCAGCAGCGGCCTTTCACCGGCAACTGCATCGGGCGATTGGCTGCAGGCCACAGCCGCTTACACGGCTCTCGACAATGGCTCCATCGGCGTCGAGCTGATGGCCACGAACACCGACGGCTCCGCCACAGTTGCTTTTTTCGACAATGTCCTCGTCACCGATCTTGGCCCTGCAAACGCCCCGCCCTCGCCCGAGCCCGCCACAATGAGCTTGCTGGCCGTTGCCGTGGTGCCAATGGTCAGGCGACGAAAATAGATCTCAATGAATTGATCCCAACTGCTAAGAATCTGTCCGAAAACCAATTCTTAACAATAGCCGGGATGCAACGCATCCCGGTTTTACCAGGGGACCGTACTGCGTTGCATCCCGGCTATTAGTTTCCTTGAGGTCTTTGGACAGCTTCTAAACGTCTCAATCGCCCACTGGCGGTGGCACGCTCGACTGAGCTTGTCGAAGTCTTCAGTGCCACTGCAAACCCGCCTTTTACATCCCCAAAATCCGAACCGTTTCCGCCAATTTATCTTCAATCTCCCGACTCCCCTCAATCCAATTCACCTGCGCGAATCTTCGAAACCATTTCATTTGCCGCCGCGCCAACTGCCGCGTGCCGATCTTCGTCTCTTCGATCGCATCTTCCAATGACATCTGCCCCCGCAAATGGCGGATCAACTGCGCATAGCCGGTAGCCTCACCAGCGGTCTTAGACAATTCCCCATAGCGTTCGAGCAAACCGCGCACTTCGTCGAGCCACCCAGCGGCAATCATTTGTTTGACACGAAGATTGATCCGCTGGTTTACGATCTCCTTATCCCAGCACAGCCCGATCCATGTGGCGTGATGGCGGAGTTTTCCCGCGCCCCATTCCTTTTGATGTTCCGTAATGGGTTTGCCGGTAAGCTCAAATACTTCCAGCGCGCGGATTAATCTTTTGGTGTCATTGGCATGAATTCTTTGCGCAGCTTCGGTATCCACGTTGCGGAGCTTTTCGTGCAATTGTTGGCCGGTTAATTCGCGCAGGGTCTTTCGCAATTCTGCATTAGCGGGCGGGCCTTCGAATAAACCTTCAAAGAGAGACTTGTAATACAGCGGAGTACCGCCAGTGAGAATAATCTTTTTTCCGCTCGCCAAAATTTCATCAGCCAATTCCACGAACCGTGCTGCCGTGAATTCCTGGTTCGGCTCAACCACATCAATAAGGTGATGCTTTATGTCCTGTTGTTCCTGTTGTGTCGGCTTAGCGGTGCCGATGTCCATCCCTCGATACACCTGCATGGAATCAACACTGAGGATTTCGGCACCCGTTTGCCTGGCGACACGAAGGGCAAGCTCACTCTTGCCGCTGGCGGTCGGGCCAAGAATCACCACTAATTTCGCTTCACCTGTCATGCTGACATTCCAGAATTTCGCCATCGATCCCGACTGCCAAAATTGCAGTTTCCCGTATTTTATCAATGTTGCAAGTATTTATTTTACAACAACTTATTGATGACCCTTAACGGCACGACTCTTGTTTTATCCACATCCGTCGATTCGTTTAATCCAGTTATCTTTTTAGGAGTTTATCATGGCACTGCCCACACGAGTAAATCGAACTGGCCCATACGATCCGGTCGAAGTCGCACAGCGTGAGTTCGATTCGTTTTTCGGCCGGCTTTTAGGCCAGCGCGAAAATGATGGCGGATATCTGGCGCCCTATGGCGTGGATGTTCGCGAAGATCAGGATCACATTTATGTAGAAGCGGAGCTTCCCGGTTTCAAAAAAGACGAGGTCGATGTGATGCTGGAAAACCAGACACTCACTATCTCGGCAGAGCGGAAACAGGAACGCAAGGAAGGTCAGGAAAATTCACAGCATCTTCTGCGCGAGCGGCGCTTTACGCGCTTTCAACGCAGCTTCACGCTCCCTCCTACCGTGGATGAACAGAGTGTAAATGCGAATTTGAATGATGGGATTTTGACCATCACCCTGAACAAGCGTGAAGAGAGCAAGCCGCGGAAGATTAAAGTGGGGTAAAACCTCGCGCAACCCTTTTCGCTATTAACCAAAGTTAAATCCTCCTCCTTGAAAGCTCACGGATAGCCATCCGTGGGCTTCTCTTTTTTGGGTGCGTGAATAATTATGATCCGTTTGAATTGCTTAAGACAATTTTCGCATTGCGCTGCAAAATAGGAAGCTTAACTCGTTTCATCGCGCTGTTGCGTAGCGTGGCGCGATATTCGTCGGAGGTCCAATTTAAAACTTGATTGGGAGTAAGGTGCGCGCCGCCGAAGCGCGACGCGAAAGCGGGTTCGGAACTGTGCGCAGGATCGCGATTGTGCGGGCAGACATCCTCGCAGATATCGCAACCATAGAGCCAATCGCCAATTTGCCCTTGCAACGATGGATCAATTTCATCGCGGTGTTCGATGGTGAGGTAGGAGATGCACCTGCGGGCGTCGAGTTGGTATGGGGCGGTGATGGCCTGGGTGGGGCAGGCGTCGATGCAGCGAGTGCAGGTGCCGCAATGATCGGTCGCGGGGGCATCGGGGGGAAGTTCGAGTGAGGTGAGGACTTCGCCGAGAAAAAACCAGGAGCCAATGGTTTCGTTGATAACGCAGGTGTGTTTGCCGATCCAACCAAGGCCGGCGCGGGCGGCGAGATCTTTTTCGAGCAGCGGAGCCGTGTCGACGCAAGCGCGCGTTTCTGTGCCGGGCCACCGATTGCGCATCCAATCAGCCAAGGTGTGCAGACGCGATTTGATGAGTTCGTGATAATCATCTCCGAGCGCGTAGCGTGCGATGCGGCCCTGATCTTCTCTCCGAGTCTCCTGATTCAATGGCACATAATAATTCATCCCCACGCAGATAATGCTTTTGGCAGCAGGCATGTAGACCCGGGGATCGGTTCGCTCGGCAAAACGCTCCTGCATCCATCGCATCGAACCTTGCTGGTTGTTATCGAGCCATTGGCGGAAATAATCTGATCTTTGTGAAGGAGCCGTCTGCGTGATCCCCACCAGATCAAATCCGAGTTGGCGCGCTTGCTCTTTAATCTGCTGCGCGATGTGCAAATTGGAATCCATCACGCGCCTCGCTCCGCCCAGTGCCTGAGTTCATCTTCGAGCGATACCGGCGCGACCGGAAGCGAAATCGCATTGGTCCCCAGAGTGTTCACTTGAGTGATCACGGAGTTAATCTCTTTGACCAGTTCCACCAGGCGCTCGCGGTGACTGGCAGTTCGCATCTGCTCGCGCAGGACATCAATACGCTTGCGCCACTGGACTTCGTCGGGGATGACATCGTTTTGTTTCAGAATCCGCAGGGCCCACCAGAGCATGCGCGCCCCTTCGTCGGCGGGCGCAGCTTCGAGATCAGGGGGCTTGCCAGCACCAGAAAGATTATCAAATTTTCCCTCGCGCATGGCTTCCTCGATGCGCCGATCCGCAATGCGGCGCAGGGCAGATTCAACATCTATGTCTTTGAGGGACATAACGGATTATATCCCGCACATTTTGATAAGCAGTTTGGAAGGAGAACGCGGTGCTACGCACCGCCGCTAAATATTGAGACAACGATTCATTATTGCTGGCGGAGACCAGTGACATCTTTGGATCGCATGAAAGGAATACCCTTGGAATGCGGAGCATCAATATGATCGAGATCGATGTGGTGCACATCAGTAAGTACGAATGGCGAACGCTCATCGTGGGTTAAAGCACCAATCATGATGTGGTCGAGTTTTACGTTGTCAGCATGGCGGATGAAAAAGCCATAGGAAGGGATTTCGCCAAACATGCTCGGCTCGGGATATTTAGCCTCATTTTCCAAAGGCCTGCTCGTCGCCAGTTTGTGCAAGCCGCCGCCTCGGAAATAGATTTGGATGTGGCTCAGGGTCAAATCATTAATGCGATAATGCGGGATGCCGCTAATGATGCAGGATTCACGAGGATTGACGTTGTACGCAACAACATTGCTGATGTTGATGCGCTGGCAGGTCCCCAATGCGGAGGAAGCAGGACCGCGCAGGCGCGTCCCGAGACGGATGAAAATCGGCGCACTGGAAATATCGCGCATGGTGATATTGGAAATGCTGACATCTTCAAGAAGAGCCCCGTCGACGGATTCGAGAGCAAAACCACGGCAATAATCGAAGATGCAATTGCTAATGGTAATGTTCTGAAAACCGCCGTTGGATTCGGTGCCGAATTTGATGCGACCAGTGGGAGAAAATTTCGGATTGGGATCGTGGCGATAAGTGCCATCAAGCAGAGAGCCCTCAACATAACCACTGACCTGGCAATTGGTGATCGTGACGTTGCGCGTAGAACGCACGTAGCCCAGGCCAAATGAGCTTTTCAAGCAAATGCCATCATCGTGCGGCGAATTCACAGTGCAATTTGAAACTCGAACATTCTGACAGCAATCGATATCCATTCCATCGCGATTGGTGTCAATCTTGAGATTATCGATGGTGAGATTATCGACACCGGTAGCGAGAATGGCGAACCAGCCGCCGTGCTGCAGCGTGACATCGCGAAGGATGACGTTGCGGCAATTTTTCAGCGCGATCATTTTGTTACCCACCCCGTCGTTTCCGATCTGCGCATCAGCAGAATCATTTTGTGGGATGTCGGTAGCGTTTCGGGCGGAGGGATGCTGCGCGTGTGGCTGCGAGCGCGCCAAGCCTTTGCCATAAATTTTCCCCGGGCCCATGATCGCTACGTTCTGCAGGTTGTCTCCCCAGAGCAGCGAATTGTGCCAATGCGAATGCCCAAAGTCCTGGTATTCGTGGTTTAAATCCGGCACGCCAGCGAGATTGGCCTCAGGCGCATCGTAACCCTCACCTTCACGCGGGTCGGCAGCAACAATAGTCGCACCGCTATCGAGATAGAGCGTGACATTGCTGCGCAAGTGGATGGAATAGCTGAGATAGTTCCCAGCAGGAAACGTCACCGTACCTCCACCGGCATTGCTGGCTGCTTTGATGGCGCGGTTGATCGCGTTGGTATCCAGATGATGCCCATCGCCATGAGCGCCATATGAGCGAACATCAAAGTTGCCACTACGCTGTGAAAGCACGGCACAGCCGGAGAGCAAAGACAGAATCAGAATCGAGATAGATGAATATCGCCTCATTGCCCGTTTCCTCGAATAACCGTGAATTGCTTATTGGCCCAACTCATTGGTGTTGGCTGAGTATCAGCCTTCGCGATGTAGAAATCATAAGGTAAAGCAGGAGAAATCGCTTGGCCGCGCGGGAGCAAAATCCATTTCCAGTCGAAAAGGTTCATCGGCGGACCCGAATAAGGGGCGGGTTCGGCATCGAGAGCGATAGAAATATTTTTATCGCCAGCTTTTGCTGCCAGATCAGCCGCCAATTGCATGCGTGTGGTTTGCGATTGCGTATCGAGCAAATACCCCCGCCAGTACGGCAGACCATAAGAACCCATAATTACGAGCATGCAAATGATGAAAAATAAACGAGACGTTGGCATTCCCCGCATCTCTCCCGCCAACCGAAATGCCAGCAGCATGAACACCAGATCAGGCAATATCGCGAACCGGCCATATTCAGCCGGCTTATCCGCTGCAAATGTGAAATAGGGAATCGCTTCCAACAGCCCCGCGATAAGCAATAACGCCATCGCCTTGCTGCATCCTTGAATGAATAAAAGCAAACCTCCGAGGCCTATCAGAAAAATAAATAGCGAATCACCCGCAATCATTAAATGCAGCGCATTTCCCAAAGCACCGAAAAAAGAAAAGTGGTACATCGCGGCAGTGTTGGCATAACTGGCGAATAAGCGGGCGCGATGAAAAATCAGATTGATCGGGATGTAGGGATTAAGAAAAAGATAAATCAGAACAGCCAGAAGCATTCCAAGAATGCTGCGTTTGAGTTGATACCGATCGTGAATGGCGTAGGCGATGGGGATCAACAGCAGCAAAGGGATATTGGTCAGCACCATGCTGCACGCCAGGCCACAGCAAAGAATCATGGCGATGGCGTAACGAGATCGGCCAGTTTGTGCGAAACCGATGGCCATGAGAATGGCCAGCAATGCCAGCACCGCACCGGGAAGATGCGGCTTGGCTTCATGAGCCGTGTAGATGACCACAGGAAGGAAAATGAAGCCCAAAGCAGCAACGAATTGTTCCAGTTCATCGCCACCCAGCCTGCGCATTAAAAGATAGACAATGAAAATCCCGGCAATGGCCCAGCAAGCCGTGTAGCTGCGGTCTACCAGATAAAATCTGGCGAAAGCTTCAGGATGATCGAGGTAAAAGGCAGGGTCGCTACGAAGATCGATCAAGTGAAAAAGCGAAGAGGTTTTGAGCAGTGCGCCAACAGGATAGAACCACAAACCGCCGTATTGATACATCCGCGGATCGAAATCGAGATGCCGCGGATTCATGCGCGACAAACCCATGAAAGTGGTAATTTCGTCGGGTTGATAGCTGAACAGGCGATAACGGCGGATAATGTGTGCACGGTCCGCATCGTTGGCGTTGAGCAGGATAGGCCGATCGCGGTTAAGCAACGGCTCGGCAGTCACATCGCCAGGGCGGTCAGGATTGGTATCAATGGGTAAAAGAGCTTGGATTTGCTTTCCTGTCCAGACAGGGTGATGGCCAAAGAGAAACGGATCGATCTGCTGCGAAGGCAGGCCCCAGGACAATCCTCCGAAAAAGATTACTCCCCCCAGTAAAAGCAGAATGATCAGTGGCAATACCCTTTGCCTTGTGCCCATGGGCAGAGTGTATAGCAGCCGCGTTGAAGTCGCTATTTGTCGTGGACTTGACCGGGCATGCTTGGCGCAATACCTTATCCGCCCCCTTATTAGACGGTATTTATCAGGGGGTTGCTGCCGGTATGTGCCGAGAGCAAAAAGGATGGCAAAAACCCATGGCAGCGGGTGGAAATTCTGGTCAAGAACCGAATTGGGCCAAGCTGGCCATGACTGGCTTGGAAGTTGCCGTCGGCGTCGGACTCGGCGCAGTCGTGGGAACCTGGTTCGATCGGAAATACAAAACCGATCCCTGGGGAATTCTCATCGGCACCGCAATCGGCTTTGCAGCAGGGATGTACCTGCTGATTAAAGTGGCCCTTGCGGCGAATAAAGATCAAAAATGACGCGGCGAAACATGCCGCCCTTGGAAGCTGAGAAAAACGTTCATGCGGCCCATCGTCCTGGGAATCCTCTTCTGCATCGCTCTGGCGGCGGGAGTCACCTGCGCCAACAAATTTGGCGGCGCCCATCTTGATCTCTCCGCTCCGCTGGCGGCAACATCGGCAGGCGTCCTCGCACTTGTCCTGGCTGCCATGCCTCTCCGAATGGCGCGCGGCGCAGATACCGTCACTGTGGCACAGACTGGCTTGATCGCCACGGTAATTCAGATGTTGATCCTGCTGATAAGTGGCGGCTTGGTGCTGCTGGGGCATATGCCGGTAGGCTCCTCATTCATCTACTGGCTCATGGCAGTGTATATCATCAGCATGATCGCGATCATCGCTTCTATCAATGGTGTTATCCGTGCCACGAGCACCAGCAAGGCATAATCCGTCCGAGAAATTCCTATGCTTAATCTCCTAGCTGCTGTCGATCCCGTAGACGAGGTCCTCCCGCACGCGATGTTCGCGCTGCCCTATGGACTTTATATCACCAATCAAATGGTCATGGCGCTCGTGGCGGCCGTGCTGATGCTGCTGATTTTCCCGCCCCTATTTGGCAAAGTGCGCAGCGATCCCCCGACTGGCTCACGCAATTTCTTCGAATCCATTCTTGAATTCCTCCGCCTCGAAGTTTTCCGGCCCGCGCTCAAAGAACACACCGATCGCTTTCTCCCCTTTTTGTGGACACTGACCTTTTTCATTTTGTTCTGCAATCTACTCGGGCAGATTCCGGTAGATGCGATTGCGTCGCTCTTTACCGGGCACGAGGAGCATTTCTGGGGCACGCCAACGGGTAACATAGCCGTCACCGGCGGCCTGGCACTTTGTGCTTTTTTCTGCATTCACGTCAACGGCATCTGGCAAGTGGCCAAGGACCTCCAGCGCGGAACCTACGGGCATCACCCGCATCATGAAGAGCATTCTTCCAACGGCGAGCCGGGGCATGAAGCAGCAATAGATCTCGATCACATGCGGGGCGAAGCGCTGCCCGCCGACCTCCCCGCTGATTTAAGGGCGCTGGGCAATCCGACCGCTCATTACACGGACGATCTGCATCCGGATGGGCATGACCATTCTGCGATAGCAAACTTCGGCCATTCCAATCATCATTCCGCGAATGCAAAGAGCGCCGCAGCGGCCTGGTTGCTGGCGCTGCCGCTGTATGTGTGGAACTTCGCCCCGCATCCCTTCCGCCCCGGACCCGGCGGTAATCAACTGATGTGGATCGCCGACGTTATCATGTGGGGGTTCCTGCTGTTATTGGAATTGATCGGCGCGGTCATCAAGCCATTTGCGCTGATGATTCGTTTGTTCGCCAACATGATTTCCGGCCATCTCGTGCTAGCGTCGTTGCTCCTGCTGATCCCCCTTGGTGCGGGGGTTGGAGCACAACTTGCGGCGGGATTTCCGATCACGCTGCTGAGCCTTTTGATTCGCCTGCTGGAAGTTTTCGTGGCCTTCTTACAAACGTATATTTTCGTCTTTTTGACGACCCTGTTCCTGGCCAGTGCAATCGCCCCGGAACATTGATCTTGTGGAGGGTGGGAACTGCTCACCCAACTAGAAGAGAATTTTTTACGAGCCTCCCGGGAAAATGCCGACGCCTGGGCCCCAATAAAAGGTCGGCAATATCATAACCGGCGTAAAAACCGGATTTTTAAGTTATCCGAGCCATGTGCTCGGAAGGAGACAGTTATGTTAGGAATGATCAATATCTTAGCGCAAGCGGCGACTACGGTTGACCCGCACTCTGCGTATACATACGGAGCCGGATTGGCCGGTCTTGGTGCTGGCATCGGCGCCGGCCTGGCCGTTCTTGGCGGTGGCCTGGGCATCGGCCGCATCGGCGGACAAGCCGTTGAAGGCATTGCCCGTCAGCCCGAAGCGGGCGGTCGTATCGCCGTGAACATGATTATCGCAGCCGCTCTGATCGAAGGATTCACGTTCTTCGCTCTAGTGGTCTGTATGGGTCTGATCGGCAGGATCATGCCGAGCTAAGGATCGTTTCCAAAAGCCCCGCATGTATATGCGGGGCTCCTTATTAACCGCGGTGTTTGAAGGTATACGATGCTTAAACGAATTCTTCCGATCATCATCTTGGCCATGGCGCTACCGGCACTGGCCCAAACGGAGAACCCACCAGGGTTTCATCCGCAATTGGTGCCGGAGCACGTTTTTCCGCCTCCTCCACAGGTGACTGCCACGGCAATATGGACCATCGTGATCTTCGTGATCATGCTGATCATTCTTTATCCCACAGCCTGGAAGAACGTAATTGCTGGCCTCAAAGCGCGCGAGGCGCGCATCCGCAAAGACATCTCCGACGCCGAAGTCTCGCGCTCCAAAGCCGAGGCCACGCTGAAGGAGTATTCTGCTCGCCTGGCAACCGCTGAAAAGCAGGTGCAGGAGATGATCGCCAAGGCCGTGCAGCAGGGCGAAACTATCGCAGCACAGATCAAGACGACGGCGCAGAAAGAAGCCGAGGATGCCCGCCAGCGCACGCAGAAGGAAATCGAATCCGCGACCCGGCAGGCTGTTTCCGATTTCAAGAATCGCGCCGCGGAGATCTCGACGAACATCGCCGAGAAGATTATCCGGAGAAATCTCAGCGCCGAGGATCAGCGCGACCTGGTCAATCGCAGCCTGGAACAACTGCAAGCTGTTGGAGAGAAATAATTTTTAGCCATCGGCGAGATCATCGCTGGCAAATAAAGGTCTTTGAATGCCCGAAGTTACTCACTATTCCACAACCGCTTTTGCATACGCAGAATCTCTGCTCTCGGTCGCCAACGATCAAAAGCAGGCCGAAGCGATCGGCGCGGAGCTATCGGCTCTGGTTGGCATCATCGAGCAGAATGCTCTCTTCAAGCAATTTCTAAGCGATCCTGCTATCGGTCTTGAGCAGAAGAACGGCCTGCTGGAGCGAGTGTTCAAAAGCCGCGTCTCGCCGCTGCTCTGGAATTTCCTGCACGTGCTTTCGCAGCGAGATGCATTGCCGCTTTTCAGTGAAATCGCAGGAGCCTTCGGAGAGCTGTTGGAGCATCAGCTCGGCAAAATCGAGGTCGACGTCACCGTCGCTCACCAGCTTACCGGCGAAGAGATGGAAAATGTTCGCCAACGCGTCAGCGCCGCCCTGAAGCGCGACGCGGTAATCCATCAATATGTTGACGATTCCATCATCGGCGGATTGGTCCTCCGCGTTGGCGATACCATGATCGACGCCAGCGTGAAATCACAGCTACAATTGCTGCGGCACCAATTGCTCGCGGCGCCAACAACTTAAAACTTAGAACTCAGAACTTAAAACTGAAGGAACTTATGGCAATCGACGTAGCAGAAATCACTAATGTCCTGAAACGTGAAATTGCTGGCTTCGAAGACCAGCTCAAAGTCACCGAAGTCGGCACCGTCATCGAAGTCGGCGACGGTATCGCCCGTATTTACGGTCTTCGCAACGCCATGGCCGGCGAATTGCTCGAATTCGAGAACGGTGTCATGGGCCAGGTATTCAATCTGGAAGAAGACTCCATCGGCGCTGTCATCTTCGGCAACTATCTCGAAATCAAGGAAGGCGAGCAGGTCAAGAGCACCGGCCGTCTCCTCGAAGTGCCCGTCGGTCCCGCGGTTATCGGCCGCGTGGTCGATCCCCTTGGCCGTCCTATCGACGGCGGGCCAGCCATCCAATCCAGCGAAACCCGCAAGATGGACATCGTTGCCCCCGGCATTGCCGAGCGGCAACCCGTGAAAGAGCCGCTGCAAACCGGTATCAAAGCCATCGACGCCATGATCCCCATCGGTCGTGGTCAGCGCGAATTAATCATCGGCGACCGCAAGACCGGCAAAACCGCCATTGCCCTCGACACCATCATTGCCCAGAAGGGCAAAGGCGTGAAGTGTTTCTATGTTGCCGTCGGATCAAAGGAATCGACCGTCGCGGGGATCGTGGAAGTCCTGCGAGCCGCCGGCGCGATGGAATACACCACCGTCGTCGTCGCCACCGCCGCAGATCCGGCCCCCCTGCAATACATCGCCCCCTACGCCGGCTGCGCGATGGCCGAATATTTCATGTGGAAGGGCGAAGCTACGCTCTGCGTGTATGACGATCTTTCCAAGCAAGCCGCTGCGTACCGCCAGCTCTCGCTGCTTCTGCGTCGTCCGCCAGGCCGCGAAGCATATCCCGGCGATGTGTTCTATCTACACAGCCGATTGCTGGAACGCGCTGTGAAGCTCAGCGATGAAAAAGGCGGCGGCTCTCTCACCGCCCTGCCCATCATCGAAACGCAGGAAGGCGAAGTGTCGGCTTACATTCCGACCAACGTCATCAGCATCACCGACGGCCAGATCTATCTCGAACCCGATCTCTTCTTCGCTGGCGTTCGCCCCGCGATTAACGTCGGTATCTCCGTGAGCCGCGTCGGCGGTAATGCCCAAACCAAGGCCATGAAAAAAATCGCCGGCTCCTTGCGTCTGGACCTTGCAGCGTATCGCGAACTCGAAGCATTCGCACAGCTTGGCACAGAACTAGACAAAGCCACACAGTCTCAGTTGGATCGCGGCGCTCGTCTGGTCGAATTGCTCAAGCAGCCGCAATATAAGCCCATGCCTGTCGAGCAAGAAGTCATGGTTATTTACGCCGGCACTAAGGGTTTCCTCGATGACGTACCCGTGAACCGCGTACAGGAATTCCAGACCGCCTTCCTGAAATACGTCGAAACCTCGGTTCCCCAATTGGGCCAAACCTTAGGCGCTAAGAAAGAACTAACCGATGAGCTCGAAGGACAACTCAAACAAGCTCTGACCGATTTCAAAAAGACCTGGTCTAAGTAAATAGATTGTTTTTCCCCGGCTCTTGGGCCGGATTAAGCCGTCTCAGCCGCACCCGCAATAATCCTGCAGGTGCGGCTTTCTTATTTATAGGGCATGAGAGCAAAACTGGAACAGCAAATGCTATGGGAACAAAGCTGCAGAATCAGAAGGATATATGAGGTTTATGATAGGAAAAGCAGGCGCTGATAACTGTTTCTTGCAAAAAGATAGTGGATTTCCATTACGTATTCAGACTGGACACGACGTATATATGGAGGGAGAAGTTGCGCTGTTGGGTTGTTAGCGGTTTTCAGACGGATGGGATGCTATGACCACAATGACTGATACAGCAATCGGAGTCTGGGACACACCCAAGAGCTTGTTCGGGTATGAGGTTATCGAACATCTGGGAGACGGCGCGGGCAGCCGTATATTTGCAGCCAATGAGCCTGATACGCATCAGATCTGCGCCATCAAATACGTCGTGCGCAATACGGAAAAGGATGCCCGATTTGTCTCCCAGCTTGAAGCCGAGCATGAAGTTAGCAGGCTTGTGGTTCACCCTGGCTTGCGCAAGACCTTCGATCTCAAATATGAGAAGACCTGGCTAGGCAAGGTGAATTCCGCTGCGTTGGTGATGGAACTGGTAGACGGCACCCCCTTGGAAAACTGTTTGCCGCAATTGCACCTGGAGACATTGGGAATATTTAAGAAAACAGCGGAGGCCCTGCGCGGGCTGCATCAGATGGGGTTTGTTCATTGCGATTTAAAGCCCAACAATATTCTTTATTGCAGCGATGGCTCGGTAAAGGTGATCGATTTAGGGCAGGCTGTAAGAGTCGGTACCGTTAAAGAACGAATCCAGGGTACCCCCGACTACATCGCTCCAGAACAGGTCAAACGCCAGGCGGTTACCCTCAAAACAGATATCTTCAATTTCGGGGCCACCATGTATTGGGCGTTCACGGGTGGCAAAAATCTGCCTACGCTGTTTACTTTGAAAAAAGGGGATAACAGTTTCCTTTTGGATACGGCTATTCCCACACCTCATGAGGCCAATCCCTCGGTGCCTGAGAATCTATCCAATTTGATTATGGATTGCGTCCGGACCAACCCCGCGAAGCGGCCGGCCGATTTCGATGAAGTCCTGCGCCGGACGGAGCTCATTGAGCATTCCATGACCAAGGCGTGAACTCCCCTGCCTAACAATGAGGCAAGTTTGATCGCTCGCCCGCAGCGCGCGCAGGAAAGGCGCAACTGCATCGGGGGAAAAAATCGCGTTCTATAAGGGCAAAAACGCCTATTTTTAGTTTTTTCGAAAATACCCTGCGCTTCTTAACGCTTAGATTTTACTCGCTTTCATCGCTGCTGTTTTCATAGGCAAAAGCGGCCATTTCTGCTTATAAGACCGGTAGATAGCATCAGTCCGGGAAACTCTCACGGGGTGCTACGCGTCTGTTTTTGATCCCCTTGCTGCCATCATTCTTCATCGTGGATTAATCGAACGGTTTCCTGGGCGGAACTCCGATGGCACTGACCTTGCTTTAGGCATGTGCGCATGGCGGATGCGATTAGCAGATGCCTTGTGGGTCAATGAGTTTGCGCGGACGGCCGAGCGTTCGGTCGCCTCTTTTTCTGTTTTATTACAACAGGGTGAGTTCTATGAAGCACCTCTTCTCAGTGGGACGGTGGAGTTCCTGGTTGTGTAGCTTGGCGATATTGGCGGGCATAGGTCTGCTAAGCCAGCAAGCACACGCTGCTACAAATCTCTCAAATGCATCGGCGTCGCATCAGGCGATCACGCAAACGATGCAGACGAATGCCTTGGCGTTTGCCATTCCGCAATCGGTGCTTCGTCCAACGATGACAGGAATCGCGCTTTGCGGTTTTCTGGCTATTTTTGGCCTGGCGATCATGAATAAGAAAGCATGGAAAGGCCGTAACTCTTCACTAGCGTTGTCCAATGGTGAAAGGCTGAACTTTTCTGGAAAGCTCGTGCGGCTTAAAGAGCGTATGAAAGATCCGGAATGGCGCCGTTATGCCAAGACGCTTTTCGCCGGCAAAATGCTGGGCTTAGGCGCAC
>DASXDR010000009.1:0-58409 GCA_036490535.1 Tepidisphaeraceae bacterium
TTTCACGGGGACGGGTACATTCGTCATTACCGGTACCGATACCTATACCATTGGCTTTGGTTCTGCCAATATGATCCCTAACACCGGCGCGGGGGTAACTATTGTGGTCAACAGCGGCAGCACGCTCGATCTTAACAACTCTCCCGGCGTCACCGCTGTCGCCGGGCCTTTGGCCATCAATGGCGGCACGGTCATCCTCTCGGCATCGAATCAGATCGCCGATACGAGCGCCGTCACATTCAATGGCGGCACGCTCAATCTCAATGGTTTCAATGAAACCGTTGATGGTCTGGCTGGTTCCAATGGCAACGTTGCATTGAACGGCGGAACTCTTACCTGGGCCTCGGCGGCCACTTCGACATTCACCGGCTCCCTTACGGGGGCCGGGAATTTTATCAAAACGCTTGGCGGCAATCTCACGCTTACCGGGGCATCGACTTTTAACGGTGTATTCACTGTCACGGGCGGGCAACTCACGCTGCAAAGCAATGTCGTTGCATCTGCGATCACCGCCAACAGCGGCGCTACTGTTGAATTCAATACGGCCACGTTCAATGGGTACGGGGCTCAAGTCCTGTCGAACGCCGGCGGTGTCGTCGAATACCTTGGCTCGACTATTTCCAATGCTTTTCTGCGTGGGACGGGAGCACACACCATCCTTGCGGGGGCGAGCAGTACATTCAATGGTATCACCACCTACAACAGCACGGTGGTGACACAGAGTGGACCTGCGGTGTTCAACAATTTCACCAACGGCGGAACGATTAATAACAACGCTGCTCTCACATTCAGTGGTGGGACCAATGCCGGCACGGGGATCATCAATGTGAATAATGCATTGAGCACCCAGGATTTTGGTAGCGAAGGTGTGATAAACATTGCAGCAGGTGCGACTTTGACCAATTCAGTTTCTGACATTTATCTTGAGGGAGGGAGCCGGACTTATGTCGGCACAACTGCGAATCCCGGCGGTGCGATCACGTTGCAAGGCGGGACAACACTTGAGGTAAACGGCGCACTACTAGTGAATGATGGAACAATCAGCGGCACGACAGACGTGAACTATGGCGGCACTGCAGAAGGTACGGGTACCTATGGGCCGACGAATGTCACGTTCGGCGGTGTGTTACAGCCGGGCATTTCTACTATCGTCGTTATTGCCAATAACAACACACAAGTCTCCGCGTTGAGCGGTGATGGCACGATCGATAACGTCGCAGCGGCGGGCAATATCACGCTGAATGTGAATACGAGCGCCGCCAACTCATTCAGCGGGACCATCCAAAATTCCAATGGCACGCTAGGCCTGAATCTCAATGGCGGATCGCTAACATTGCTCACGCATCCTGTTGCTGGTGGCAATTCGATCAACACCTACACCGGTGGCACGACGATCAGTAGCGGCTCGCTGATCATTGGCGCTGTGGGTGCCTTCCCCTCTGGCACGCCTGTTCTGAACGATGGCTCCTTCTTCATCTATGCCAATAGCACCATTGGCCAAATCACCGGTAGTGGTAATTTGACGGTAGGCTCTTCTTCCACAGGCCCTGCTATCGCGACGCTCGCGCTTAAGAGCGGGATCAGCACACTCGCTTTACTATCGATTTACACCGGCTCGAAACTGGATGTGACGAACAACGATCTGATCATCCACAACGGCACGCTTGCCGCGACGGCAGCGTTGATTGCTTCCGCGTACGATTCCGGCGCCTGGGATGGCTCAACCGGCATCACTTCTTCGATTGCTGGCGCAAGTATTCATCATGCCACCACGCTCGGCATCGCCACAGGCCTGAGTAGTTTTGACGGGCAGACAGTTTTGCCAACCGATGTATTAGTCAAATACACCTGGCTCGGCGATGCCAATCTCGATGGT
The DNA here is from genome assembly GCA_036490535.1 of Tepidisphaeraceae bacterium. Lineage (GTDB taxonomy): Bacteria > Planctomycetota > Phycisphaerae > Tepidisphaerales > Tepidisphaeraceae > DASXDR01. The sequence continues at coordinate 1,877 of DASXDR010000009.1, forward strand.
GTCGTGACCAGCGCCGATCTCACCGCCATATCCGCCACTGGCACGACCTGGGCGACCGGCGACTTCAATTACGATAGCAAAGTAAACGCTGACGATTACGCATTGTTCATGCTCGGCGCCGCTTATGGCAATATGAATATTTCAAATGCGCTGCCTGAGCCCACGATCTCGCTGCTCGCTGCCGGCTATCTGGCTGCATTTATGTGGTATGGCCGTCGAAGGTCTGGACCGTCTACGACCATAGCCAATTGAGCGAAACCCTACGCAAACTCGATTTACAATTCTATGTTGTAATGATATGTTTCCCGCGTAGTTGGTGGAGCTTAGGAAAGATACCTAGACAAACAGATTCTCCACCAACACGCGGATGAATTCCGCAATATCAAACCATCCCATTAAAATGCCTTATAGATGATCGCCTGCGACGCTATTTGCGCCGTTGATTATTTTTCACGAATTGGAAAGGGAAGATTATGAAGGTTACAGCGATCCGAGTTGGCAGAAGCTTTACCGCCACGGCCATCCTGTTGGCTGCTGCCACGACCGCATTGGCAACGAGCGACAATTACTCAGGCCCGGCCACTGGAAATTTCAATGTCAATAGTAATTGGAGTCAGAGTCTCGTCCCCACCAGCGGCGAAGACGTCTATCTCGGCAACGTCAATACTCCCAAAATCACCACCGGCAACATGACAGTGACTTTGAATACCACTGAGCCCACCACCGGTTTCTACAACTCCCTTACGCTCGATTCATCGGCTCTTCCTGCATTCATGATCTTAAATCAGACCGCAGGAACGCTTAATGTTGGCACGATCAACATCGGCGTCACGTTCGGCGACAACACCTATAACCAAAGCGGCGGTTCAACGGATTCGGCAACTACACTCAACATCGGCGGCGGAACCTACGCTGCGAACACTTATAATATCTCCGGGACCAACACCACGCTCTCCATGACCAGCTCGGGGAAGATCAATGTTGGCGTCACTGGTGGAGGCACGTTTACGCAAAGCACCGGCACATCCGTCAGCGCGGGAAACGTGATTCTCGGCGTCAATTCCGGCAGCAGCGGCACGTACAATATCAGTGGCGGTAGTTTAAGCAGCAATCCTGGTCCGCTGGAGGTCGGCGCCTCCGGATCGGGCACGGTCAACCAGAGCGGCGGGGATATCAATGTTTCCAGCATTGTCCTGGGATACAGCACTGGTGGAACAGGCATTTATAATTTCAGCGGCGGGACGATCGAAGGGCCGATCTCTATCAACACTAATTCGGCCTTTAATCTGCAAACAGGCGGCGTTTTTCCAGGCACCGCAACTGTAGACATCGGCGGAAGTTTCAAAATGGCCGGCGGAAGTTTCGGCACGTCCGCGAGTATCGATCTTGAAGGCGGTTCACTCCAGCTGGCCGGTTACAATGCGACGCTTCCAACTTTTCAGTCGCTCAGCGGCGGCACGATATCGAACGGCGCCGGCACACCAAGTGTGCTCACCGTGAACATGCCTTTAGAAACCAACACGCCCACGGTCGTGCAGCCATTCACTTTTGTTGGCCACATCATCAATGGCTTTACCGGCTCACTCGGCCTGAGCGTGACGGGCGGCCCAAACAATGGCCTGGGGCTCGCTGCATCCAATTCATACTCGGGCCCCACGACCGTAACGGCCCTTTTGCAAGCCGAAGCCGCCAACGTGTTTTCTCCGAATAGTCCCGTAACCGTCAATACCAATGGCACGCTGGATACGCAGGGTTTCGCCGAAACCATCTGCTCACTCGCCGGCACGGGCGGAGTTGTGAACATCGGCACCGGTGGCAATCTTTCCATCGGCGGCCTCAATACCACTACCTCTTTTTCGGGATCCCTCACCGGAACCGGCACAATTACTATAACCGGCGGGAATTCGACCTTTACCAACCTTTCCGATTTCCAAGGCCAATATCTCGTCAATGGCGGCACACTAATTCTTCAAGGCAGCCCTGTATCATCCAATTATGTTGTTTCCTCCGGCGGGACCCTCGAATTCCAGAACGGAATCGTCAATGTTCCCGGCGCTGAAATTTATGTGAACTCAGGCGGCACGGCAGAATATTCCAACAGCACCATCGAAAACGCTTATCTCCGCGGCGCCGGGACAAATCTGGTCCTGGCCAACACCCAATTCAACGGCGTCACCACCTACAACTCCACGGTTATCACGCAAACTGGTTCATCCACCTTCGAAAATTTCACCAACGGCGGCACGTTCAATAACAACGCCAATCTCACCTTCAACGGCGTCACCAACGTGGCCAGCGGCATCATCAATGTGAATTCCAATTTGACCACTATCGATTTCACCAATGAAGGCGTGATCAACATCGCCAATGGCGGGAACCTTACGAGCAACGTTTCAGATATTTACCTCGGGGGTGGCAGCCGAACGTATATCAACGCCGACGGTACCGGAGGCACTGTCACCCTCTCGGGCGGAGCCACGCTCGAAGTGAATGGCGCGCTGCTGGTCAACAACGGTGAAATCAGCGGCCCCACCGACATAAACTACGGCAGCACCGTAGAGGGAAACGGCTCGTATGGTTTGGTAAACATTACCTTTGGCGGGATCTTCCAGCCGGGCATTTCTTCGGGCGCTATCATTGCTGGCAATTCCGCGAGCATCTCAGCCCTCAGCGGTAACGGAACAATTGATAACGTCGCAGCAGCAGGAAATATCACGTTAAACATCAATACCAATATCGCCAACACCTTCAGCGGCACGATTCAGAATTCGCATGGCTCACTGGCGTTAAATCTCAATGGGGGCTCATTGACGCTTTTGACTCAAACCGTTGGCAGCAGCGATTCAATCAATACCTACACCGGTGGCACCGCGATCACCAGTGGCTCACTGATTATCGCCGGCGTCGGCGCTTTCCCCGCAGGCTCGCCGATCACTAACAACGGGTCATTTCTCATTTACGCCAACAGCACGATTGGCCAGATTACCGGCAGCGGTAATCTTACCGTCGGATCCAATACCACCAGCGCGATCGCCACGCTGGTCCCCAAGAGCGGAATCAGCACGCTGGCATCCATTTCAATAGACAGCGGCTCGAAGTTGGATGTCACCAACAATGACCTGATTATTCATACTGGAACTGTGGCGCAAATATCTGGCTTGATCGCATCAGCCTACGGTACTGGAAACTGGAACGGAACCACGGGGGTCTTCTCCTCGCTGGCAGCGGCCAGTGCTCGCGGCGTGATTACGCTGGGTGTCGGTACCGGCCTTTCCACATTCGATGGTCAAAGCGTTTTGCCCACAGATATTGAAGTGAAATACACCTGGGTTGGCGACGCGAACCTGGACGGGATTGTGGATGGTAATGATCTGGCTGCGATGTCCAGCAGCGGTACTACCTGGCAAACAGGGGACTTTAACTACGACGGCAAAGTCAATGCCGATGATTACGCGCTCTATGCCCTCGGCGCAGCCGAAAGCAGCGATGTGAATATTTCCACGCTTCCGGAACCCAATGTGTTACTGATTGCCGCGCCGGTGGTAATGGGCTGTTTTTATCGCCGCCGTCGCTGAAAAATAGCGATCCTGGCCGCTTATTTTGCCTGATTCTTGCATCCAGCGATTGGCCAAAGCCGTATATTCCGATATACTTTTCTTAAAGCAGCATCTCCTCGTCTGTAAATAATAGAGGTGACGGATGATCGGCAGCAAAAAAATTCTGGCGTTCGCTTGTTTGAGTGTTTTACCGTGGGCCGGCTCCGCCTTTGCGCAGACCGAGCCGACCACGCAAGGCAACTCGCAAACCCTCACCGCAACCATCACCGGCGTCGAAGGCAACGTCCAGGAACGCGAAGACGAAAATAGCCCGTGGCAAAAAGCCCTCGTCGGCATGGAACTCAATGAAAACGGCGAGCTGCGCACCGGCCCGCGCTCGGCCGTGCGGTTTACCTTGCCCGGTGGGCAAACCATTACCCTCGATCGTCTTGGCGTTATAAAAATTCTGACTGCGGTCGAGCAGAATGGAAAAATCACCACGGATCTCGGCCTGAAATACGGCCGCACGCGCTACGACATCAAAAAAGCCGGCGTGCAATATTCTTCTACCATCCGTTCGCCCGGTTCCACGCTGGCCATTCGCGGTACAGACGTGACGTATGAAGATACCGCCCCGTGGGCTCCAAATGCTTATAGCATTGAAGGTCGGGCGCAATTTAAGAACGGCCACAACCAATTCATCAGCTTCGGCGGTACCAGCCACGCGGATATCGATAGCAATCATCAAAGCCCCGGCGATGTTGCTTTCGAAGATACCAACGACGACCCGCGCACCGATTTCTCCGGCCACGATCCAATCGAAGAAAAAATCATTACGGAATATCCATTCCTGTCTGTCTTTGAAGCCGGCTCCGGTGGCTCGCTGCTTCCTCTGCTCCAATCCACCCAGGCGGCTTCCGAAAGTATCCAAACCACACTGCTCACCGGCCCATTGGAATTTAACCTCGCCTGGGCAAGCGTGAATTACTCCGCTGGCAACGCTAATCCCACCAATCTAGATCTTTCCGTCGGCGATTCAGCCGGCAACACCGTTGGCAAAGATACCTCCACCGTCGTCAGCAGCACTTCGGCTGGCACGTATACCGCTGTTTACTCAGGTGATGACAAGGGCCTGCACGGCACCGGGGCCGAGAGCATCATCTACACCAATCATTTCCCTCAGGGCACCTTCGCCATCAACGTCGCCAACATCAGCGGCGACCCCGCCCAGGCCATCGTTACCGTCGAGCGCAATAACCAGACGCTAAAAACCATCGGCGCTTCGCAGCAAAACCCCCTCATTCTCCAACCCGGCCAAACCTTCACCACAAGCATCGACGTCGGCGCAGGAGCGGATACCGATCAGGGCGTGACTTCATCCGCAGTGGTGAAGCACAAACACCGCTAAAAAATCCCGAATTAAAAATTCGTAATGAGGCCCAATTCTGCGCAAGTTATCCGGCGGGCTTTTTTCGCTGTTTCAACATGTCGCGAATGAGTAACAACTCTCGTAGATCCTTTTTATCTTTAACCCGTCCAGCAGTTTTTTTGGACTGAATTAAAGTGTCAAGATCAATTACCTGACAGAGCGTTTCGCCAAACAGCATCGTGACTGCACGTGATTTGATTTCATCAAAATTACCAACCCCAGGCACTTCGCCAAGAATATCAATCCGACCCCACGTGGTAATAAGGTACATGTTTTTCAGGTCACGAAGATTTGCCGAATCTTCTTTTATCACTGGAAGATCACGCCGCACCCACCACTTCGGTTCCAGATCACTAAAGGCTCGGATAATGCGAACCGCAGTTTCATGATCCAGCGGCGCGCATATATCGAGATCTTCAGTGATTCGATTCGTGCCATGGGTGATTGCCGCAACCCCGCCAACAATCACGAAAGGAATTCCGTGATCAGTCAGTCTCTTGAGGAACTCTATTCTCCATGCCATAGAAATCCTGCCCAGCTTTTCGCGCCATTTGCACAAAGTCGAGCCATGCAAAGTATTGCTGCATTCGCTGCGTAGGCGTTAACGATAGATTGTATTCGATTTGCTGAACGTCGAGGCCGTGCTCATCCTGAGGCGGCATGTCCGGGCAGGTTAAATCCCACAGTGGCTTTTCGGTGGCGTCAGCCATGTGAGGAATTATATCGCAGAAATTAATTCCCAGCCACGCGCTGAATATCCGCGCCGACGGCCGCAAGCTTCTGCTCGATCTTTTCATAGCCACGATCGACATGATAAATGCGGTCGATCCGGGTGGTTCCCTTGGCGACCAGACCAGCGAGAATCAGGCCGGCCGAAGCGCGAAGATCGCTCGCCATGACCACGGCTCCCTGCAATTCCGGCACGCCTTGAATCAGCGCCGTCGCGCCATCCTTGCGGATGCGCGCCCCCATGCGGTTGAGTTCGCCAACATGCAGAAAACGATCCGGGAAAATGCGCTCGGTGATAGCTGAATTGCCATCCGCGACACAGAGCAGGGCCATGAGTTGGGCTTGAATGTCAGTGGGAAAGCCCGGATAGGGTTGCGTGGTCATCTCACACGGACGAACCGGATGAGTGGCGGAAACAGAAATCGTTCCATTTTCGCGGGAAATTTTCACGCCCATTTCTTCCAAGCGATCCGTGACAGCAATGAGATGATCAAAATTGGAATGCTTAAGTTCCAGCGACCCTCCGGTAATCGCCGCTGCGATCATGAACGTCCCGCATTCAATCCGATCCGGAATAATCCGATGCTGGCATCCCTTTAATTGATCCACTCCCTGAATCCTGATCTCCGGCGTGCCATGGCCAGTAATCTTTGCCCCCATTTTATTGAGCATTTCAGCGCAGTCCGTTACTTCCGGTTCACAGGCAGCCCCGACAATCACCGTATCGCCTTCAGCCAGCGCCGCAGCACACATTACATTAATAGTTCCGAGCACGGTTGGACCTTGGGCGCCGCCGAGGTACATCTTGCACCCCTTGAGCCGACCGCCGGGAACTTCGCCGATTATGTTGCCATTTTCCTGATGGAAGGTCGCCCCGAGCTTTTGGAGGCCGCGCAGATGCAGATCGACTGGCCGATCGCCGATGGCGCATCCGCCTGGCAGAGCGACCATGGCCTTACCGCGTTTGGCGAGCAGGGGGCCTAGCACGCAGATGCTGGCGCGCATGGTTTTGACGATGTCGTAGCGCGCTTCGCTGTTCTTTTCGGACATGACTTCGATATCGAGCGGCCCGTTGAGTTCTGGCCCACCGACCGCCGACTCTTTGCCCTCATGTCGATAAACATGACAGCCGAGCTCGCCGATGAGCTTGATGAGCGAGTCGATATCGCTCAGGCGAGGAACGCCCAGCAGGGTGGTTTTCCCTACCGCCATCAGGCACGCGGCCACGATGGGCAACGCGCTGTTTTTGCTACCGCTGATTTCGATTTTCCCCTTGAGGCGTTTTCCACCCTGAATAACAAAGCTGTCCATAAACTCGAGCCCTTCTCGACTCTGGATTGTGATATCAGTATTGCCGGGAAGTCTTTTGCTCCAACTGCGGCAATTGCGATATCGGCCGATCCCTCAGCCTTCAATCAAAAACGCCATTTATCCGAACATTCTCCGAACCGCGCAACTCCAGCCCAGACTAAACAATTACGTACACTATTGTGAAATGGTTTTGCAAAATGGCAAGAAGAAAATCAGGGACCTTTCGACAGGCTTTGGGCGGGCAAGGGACAAGGCGGCGAGGGACAAGAGAAAACCAAAAAGCCTTGCGTATCCGTGCGTGCTCCTATCCATCATCGGCAATAGCACTTGAGGGCCGCGATTGATAGGAATTTCAATTGAAAATCAGTTGCGTCGCCGGGGTAAAGCTGCCAGTTAGCACGTAGCCCAAAGAGAGACGCATTCGGCGCAGAATTCGCAAAATATCCTTTACGTAATCCTTTACGTAAAATGAAAATTTTTTAAAAAAGTTGTTTTGTGATTGCAATCCCTTTGTAGGCATGATATCGTCGCGGTAATTACACCTCGAGTGATTGCTGTGGCCTCGTGGGTATGGGCTCTGTATACTAGATAAAATCGGTGAAGGAGAGATTATGCGTCGGAACACATTGTTTTGTGCGGCAGGTCTAGGTTTCTGTTTTCTAATTGGCTCTGTGCGGGCGGCAACAATTTCGGTGGTAGGTTCTACTATCTCCGGAGTCTTTAGTCCCGAAACCCCCGCCTTGGGTGCCCCTGCGGCATATACAAGCGGCAGTGGCTCAGAAAGCATTGCAACATTTACATACAACTCAGAGCAGGTGATACTTACATTCACTCCAGCCTCGTTCAGTACTAGTGTAAATGTCAATGGCAACGCAAAAAACGGCATCACTTTTGGCACTTTTACTGTATCTGGAACTAATGTGTCCGATTTCCCAATTGACAACGATTTCACTCTAGAGCTTGATATAACCAGCCCCAATTTCGGTTCTGGAACGACGACCGCAACTATTGATGGCTCAATAACTAGTAATAAAACTGGCCCCAACAATTCGCTTGACATTGTTGTGAATAGTTTCACTATTCCATCGGCGACTGAGCCGAATCTGGCTTTCGCATTCAACGAAATTAGTAACTTAAATGACAAGGGCGGAGACAGCCAAGATCTTAAGGGCAGCATTTCTTATACTGCCGCCCCGCTTCCTGCCGCCGCCTGGGGCGGAATATCACTCATTGGAATTCTCGGCGCGGCGCGCCTGCGGCGATCTGGGAAAACAAAACAGAATATCTTTCAATATCTCTGATGAATTAACGATACTCTGTTCTTTTCTAATTCTCCGCTAGCGAGAAGAACGGATTTGGCAGGGAACGCGCATTCATTGAGGGCATTCCGGCCTTCTGGCCGGAAAGGTATCAGACGGGATGGCTCCAGTTCCAATGGAGTAATTTCAATTGACCGGCTGAACTCAATTCGTATTGCGCTCCAAGCGGCAACGGATAATAACTCGGGCCATGTCCAACCGGCAATCCGCGCGCAAGTGGTATTCTCAACCGCTCGCATAGCGGCACAAAAATCTCCCGAATTCCCTGTTCCGAACTGAATGTTTTCCGAAGCGGCTGCCGTTTCGCTTTGTCTGGTTTGGAAATTGCTTTTTTCAGCGCATCGCCATTGCAGGGAGCCAGGCACGTATTCACTTCATCATCACAATTGGTGAAATCGCCCAGCACAATCGCTTTGGCCCGATCGAGCAAACCCGCTTGCGAGATTTGCACGATCATCCGGTCCAGGCGATAGAGCCGTTCGTCGACATCTTCGAAAAAAAGAATTCTTCCCTTCCCCGGCGTCGGAGAAAAAGGCGTGCCCACCAGGGATTGCCACAGGCTGAGATTGCCGCCGACCAACTCCGCGCGGATCGGCGAGGCAGGCTTGTTCGCCATCCACCGCACTCGGCTGTCGGATGCCGGATACTCCATCGCCTCATGTCTCACCAGCGAGAGCAAATTTTCCCATTGCGCTTTATCCAGTCGCGAAAAATTCGATGCCGACGGCATCGGCGCATGCAGCGTATCCCACCCCCATTCCTGGCGGGCAAATTCGTGCAGCACGGTGATATCGGAATAGCCGATGAGCAACTTCTTCTCCGGCTTGCCATGTCGTTTGGTCAGTTCCGCCAAAAGCGGCAACATCCGCTGCGCTCCATACCCACCCCGCGCCGCCCAGAGGATGTCGATTCGGCTATCTTTGGCCAGATCGAACATCGCGCCCGCCCGCTGCTCGTCAGTCCCTGCAAAGGTGAACGATTGCCGTTTCACCTGCGGAAGCACCTTGACCGCAAACCCATGCTCGCGAAGGGACTCGATCCCAAAATTCAGTTCCACCAGACCGACGACCGAGGAGGGGGCGAAGATTCCAATTTGTTGCATATGGGCCGGGATTATATCAAGCCATCTCACAAAGCCCACGACTTGACCGTGTGGGTTTCCCGCGCCTAATCGCACCAATTTGCCAAAATCGCCAATTTATCCCTGTCATCAAACCGGATTTTTCTTGTTTTCGGAGGCGAGTCTGGTATTTTAGACAATGGAAAAAAATGGATAAACAGGACGTGTTGGGAATCCTGCGGCATAAGAAAGCGGCTTTGCGAAATCGAAATTACAATTTCACCTCCTCTAGCCATGCTTTCGTGAATGATTAATGGAAAATGCCTGAGCCGAATTGTGCAATCTTAACAATTGACGGCCATGATGCGCAAAGAAAAAAGATAAAGGATGCGCCCCGGGTATGATGACAGCCAGAGAGTTTCTGACTACGACAGGCGGCAAAGTCGCCGCCGGCGGGATTATCGTTCTCTGCGTCGCTGCCGCCGCCTGGTCCATCTGGGCCAATGTGGGCGAACCCAGTGCGGTCAAGGATGCCAACTCGATTCTTTTTATGGATATCGAAAACGGCAAAACCTTCCGCGTCGATCCCAGCGCGAATATGCCGTATCCGTGCAAATCCCCTTTTACCGGCCATATGACCGGCTACCACGCCGAGCTATGTACCTGGACGAAGGATGGACATGTGCGCAGTACTCCATTTGCCGTGGTCTTGAATCAGGAGATTGGCAAGCCGGGTCCGACATTTTGCCCGGATTGCGGAAGGCTGGTCGTTCCGCATAATCCCCCCGCCGTCGAAGGGCACCGCCCGCCCCCCACGCAGCAGGACTATGCATCGCATCATTATCCATGACGGCCAAAGAGGAATAGTTGCAAGGGTGAGTTTTGAACGGTGTTTTTTAAAGAGGTAGGTGTGTTTATGAAACGGTGTAAAAAAACAGGTTTCACCCTCGTGGAATTATTAGTGGTTATCGGAATCATCGCCCTGTTGATTTCGATCCTGCTCCCCAGCTTGAATAAAGCCCGCCGAGCAGCCAATACCATCAAGTGCGAAGCGAATCTGCACAGCATTTGCCAGGCGATGCTGACCTATGCCGCCCAACAGCGCGGCTATATCCTGGGAAGCCCGGATACAACCGGTTCAATTCTCTTTACCGGCTCCAAGCTTACTATTGCCAATAATGTGCCGCAGGTGAATCAAACATGGGATTGGGAAACCCCTGCCTTGGACGCAATGGGCGTTAAAATTCAGTATACGCCTATTACCGGCGATCCAGGTCACGTCAAAGCCCAAGCACGCTGGGACCGCGTGAATTTCGAGTTGAACTACAAAGGTTTCCAATGTCCACAAAACGTTGTTTTGGCCCCGCTTTATACCGGTGCTTCGGCCAGTGCGTGTTTCCCGGGTGTTAACAATATCCCCTACTTCCTCCCTCGGAACTCTTACTCAACCTCGCTGGCATTTCTAATTACGTCGGACCCGACTTATCTAACAGACGGCAATACAACCATCACTAATACCGGCTCGACATACATAAACCCCCCAGCTGGGTACAGCCCACAAGTTGCCAAGGTGGGAGATGGTTCGAGGAAAATATTTATTTCTGAAGGTTCGAGATACATTCTTAGCTCCGCGAATTCCAACGACATCGATTTCAGCCCGGGAGGCAATGTTTCCGGCACTCCGGACTCAGCTTCACAAGGTGGCCAGTATTCGGACTATGGAGTCTACGATACTTTTAACCGGGGTCATCAACGCGAAGCCTGTCCCACGGCCAGCACCGGTGGCGCTGGCGCGTTAGCAGATGAACGCCTTATCTGGTGCAACCACGGTTCGACTAGCCCTCATGCAGCAGCGGATGCGATGAAATTTACTGCTGGTTTCTTTGACGGGCATGTCGAAGTTTTGGGAGATTTGCAGGGTTCCGATCCATCTCTCTGGGTTCCCAAAGGCTCCTGGGTCGGCGATTCAACTTGGAACGATACTGCCACGAAGTTCGGCGTCGCACTCGCCGGTGGATATTACGTTAACCAATAATCCGTCAATTTAATCATCGGCAGCGTGAATTTGGATAGAATTTATCGCTTGTCGCGAGCAGAAATTTCCTTGTTTTTAAGCGATCCTCGGTTATTCTTAATATTCGAAGTGGGGCAGAGGAGACTTGAGGGCTGTTTCTCGTACGAAACGGCGAATCTAAAGGCAGGATGAGCCTGACGGGAGATTGCGCAGGCGAGCCAATTATTAAGATGTTCCATGGTTGCCCTCGCGCGCTGATGAATAGTCTTAATCGGTTCTTCAAAAGACGGTAAAAAATAGAACTTAAATTGTCTCACGCGGCCGCAATGGGCGGCTGGTAATTCCTGGCTGCTGTTAAAGCGCCCCTTGCGGGCGGGAGAGTAGATCATGAAAGACACGAAAATGAATCGGATGAGTATTTCTGCCAAGAAGGCGCGAATGGTTGCGGTGTTAGTGGGCGCAGTGTCAGCCATCCCCGCCATGCCCGCCCTGGCGCAGACCGCCCAGACCATCGCACAGATGGAAGGTGACGCCAACAACACGCCCAATCAGGCCATCGATACCTCCACGATAACCGCCATCGTCTCGCAGGGCGGTGGATTGATATCGGACGGTTACACCTACACCAACTGGTCCTTCCTGGCCAATGACGGCACTGGCTCGCTGGATGTTTTCGGCAAGATGCCCACCAGCAGCACCTATACTCCGACGCTTGGTGATGAAATCACCGCCACCGGCACATATTACCCCTTCCGCAATACGCCGGAACTTGAAACGCTCACCGCAATTTCCCAGGTGGGAACGGCCAGCAGCATCGCCAGCCCCACGGTAGTGACCGTTCCACAGCTTTTGCAGTTGGCTAATACCGGAACCACTACGAACTCCAACCCGATCCAGGGATATCTGCTTCAGCTTAATGACGTAACGTTTTCTGGACTTGAAGATCAGACTTCTGGCAACACGCCGGAAACTACGATGACTCAGCATGCCAACAACCAATGGACCGCTACGGATTCCAGTGGCAACTCCATTCTGTTCTATCAGTATGCCAGCTCTTATAGCGTTGCCGGCGCCTTGGCATTGCAGAACGGCGGCGCTCTTCCGACGACCGCTCAGGACGTCCTCGGCTTGGCACAGGTTTATAACGGTACCGCCGAATTCATTCCGCTCTCCTATAGCAATTCCACCAACATCGCCCCGCCTCCCCCGGCAAACCACACGATTCTGACCCCCTCGCCGTTCGCCTCGCAAACACAAGGCTCGGCCACCACGGCGGGTATTCTTTCCGTCGGCACCAGCGGAAGCACCAAGACCGTGACTGCAAACGTTGGCACGTGGGTCAACGTCGGCACCGCTGCCAATCCTCAATATGAATTTGCCACCATTCCCAATGAATCCGTGCTGACTTCTTTGCAGCTGGCATCTACCGGCGGGACAGTCGGAACCGATGTTACGTATTTCGCCTCTGTCGCCAACGGCGCCCACGGATTCCCCGCCGCCAATTATCCCATCCCCACGGGCCAGACCGGCACAGCCAATATTGGATTTAGCGCCAGCGATACGGGCGTTGCTGCTGGTACTCAGCTCACCGGCTCGCTGCAGATTACGAACTCAGACAATTTGAGCGACAGCCCGATTAGTGTCACCGTCAATGCCAGCAGCCCGCTGCATGTTCTGGCTCAGCGTAATCTCGATGCAGGTCTGGCAACCGCCCCAGTCAACGTCGGCGATGTGCTTGTGGGGGCAACGGGTACCAGCGCAGGCGAGGTTCAGACGACAAATACGAACGGCGATTACACCTCAAATTCGCTGACTACCGTCACGGTGCTGGCAAATGGTGTCTCAGCAAGCTACACGCAGAAAGATCCATTCACTTCGGCGAATGCGGCAACGATCACCGCATCAGCGCCGGGATATGACCAGGTGTTTGGCGGACCAGGCCAGCAGCAATTCGGTGCGTATGACGATAATGGAAATTATAACCAAAACGGCGGTGTGATTAATGTCTCCGTCACACCCATAACTTCCGGCCAATATGGCGACGACCTGACCCGTACCGTCGGTTCCACCACCAATACCTATGCCGCTACTTATGCTTCCTTCGCGGGAACATCCGAAGGTGTGGTTGGCATGGGCCTGCCCGGCGAAGATGAATCCATTTACGCCTATGCGGGTTACGCCGGATTCCAACCGGCTTCGGTAACCGCTAGCGGCTCTATTGGTAGTGTTAATGGTGTAACTTTGACCAATGCTGCATCAACCGACAATATTGCGGTTGTTAACGGCGCATCTGCCAGTTTCGGCCTGCGGGCATCGGCTTGGATCACATCCAACACCGCTAACCAGGATGGCTGGAGCACCAATCTAACGAATGCGGTTGCAGGTGGTGCTGGCAGCGAAGATCAGTCTGGCAGTACAATCCCCGGCACGGAATATTCCGGAACGAGCGGTAATGATACCACTGCTCACACAACGACCGTATCCTTTACTTATAATCCATCGAGCGCATTGGCAGGTTCCTATACCGGCGGCACTTTCACCATCGGCCTGGAAAATGCTGAATCCGACGATCAAGGTGTCGTCGATGGGGGTCCGATTCAAGGCACCAGCCACAACGACCTCGCTCCCGTCACGCTCGCGCTGCCCAATGAAACCGGCACGGGCGATGGCAGCGGAACCTACAACTTCGGTGGTGGGATATTCACCGCCAGTGGAGCTACCAATCTGACCGGCAGCTTCACCCAGACCGGCGGGACCGCGAATTTCAAGCAGATCACTGGTGGCAGTGTTATCGTTAGCGGTGGCACGCTCAAGCTCGCATCCAGCCCGGCAGCCATTTCTGCTCTGGGTTCCTTGACCCTGAGTGGCGGCACGGTTGATCTCACCAACAATGAAATCACCGTAGCTGATTCCACGGGTTCCGCAGCTGCTCTCGTCGCGGCCCTCACCACTGGCTATGACAGCGGCAAGTGGGATGGCAAGGGAATCATCAGCTCCACTGCTGCCTCCACCCCCGGCACCTCGGTCGGCTACAACGATAACGGCACCGTCACCACCATCCGCTACACCTGGCTCGGCGACCTTGATCTCGATGGCTCGGTAACAGAAGCTGACGTCACTGCCATGGGCAAGATTCCCACGACCGGCCCCGAAGCTGGTCAAATCGGCTGGTTCGATGGCGACCTCAATTACGATGGAAAGATCAACCAGGACGATTACGCCCTTCTCGCCCTGGGCGCCGCCGAAGCCGGCAGCAAGGCATTGTCAGTCCCCGAACCGATGGCTCTGTCGGCATTAATTCTCCCAGCCCTTTTGGGAATCCGTCGCCGCCGCGCTTAATGCAAGTTTTTTGTTAAAGAAGATTCCTCGAAGCCCCGGATGTACATCCGGGGCTTTTTCTTCGCGCCTGCGCCAAGGTCATTCAATCCCAAAATTCCCGCGCCACGCCGCAGCGCAGCTGCGGGATCGCAGCAGGGTCACTCAAACCGTTTCTATCTTTCAAATGCGCTTTGCTTGGAGCAGAAAGCCCACGGCCGGGCCGTGGGCTTTGGGAGTAGAAGCGCAATAAAAAAATGGAATCCGTATCAAACCCAGAAATTAAATTGACTCCCATATTATTATCGATCGCGCTGGGCCAAACTCGCAACCACCGCCGCCAGTTCCGCTGCCTCCACCGGCTTGGCGATATGGCTCTGATACCCCGCGCGCAGAGCCCGCGTGCGATCCTCTGATCGTGCAAAAGCCGTCAACGCAGCAGCCGGAATTCGGCCGCCTTTATCGGCAGGAAGCGCTCGCACCTTCTTGATGAATTCGTACCCATCTTTCCCTGGCATGCCAATGTCGCTGATGATCATGTCCAGCTTCTGCTGCTGCAGTATTTCCAGGCCTTCCTCCGCCGAGGAAGCCAGGAAAACCTTGGCCCCGCAGCCTTCCAACACGCGCTGGATCAGACCTCGCGCATCCGCTTCATCATCCACCGCCAGCACGGTAAGTCCCTCCAGGGAAGCACAATCAATCGGAATGATATGCGTTGTCGAAGCACGCGGATGATCGCGCTGCTGCGCAGTCGCCTGTGGCACCACGATCAACGGCAGCTCAATGCAGAACGTTGCTCCCTGCCCTTCACCAGCACTCTTGGCGCGCACGATGCCACCATGCAGCTCGACAAGATTTTTGACGATGGATAAGCCCAGACCCAATCCGCCATGCCGGCGCGTGGTGGAAGAATCCGCCTGGCGAAAACGCTCAAAAACATGCGGCAGAAAATCCGGCTTAATCCCTTGTCCGTTATCAATCACGCAAACTTCCACGTGACTGTTTATCCGGCTCAGGGTGATTTGCACCCTGCCGCCTTTCTGAGTGAACTTGATCGCATTTGAAAGCAAATTCCAAAAGCATTGCTGCAGTCGGCTCGGATCACCCATGACCGGACCAGCCAGCGGATCGAGCACCGCCTGCAGGCGAATCTCTTTCGCCTCGGCACCGTGGCGGATTGAGGCCAGTGCAGTCTTAATGATGTCCTGCAAGTCCACCTGCTGCACATCGAGACGAATCTTGCCCGAAGCAATCCGGCTCATGTCCAGCAAATCTTCAATCAGCTGCGTCTGCACGCGCGTGCTGCGCTCGATTACCGCCAGGCCCTCGGCCAACTCTTCAGCTGAGGGCGTACGCGCTCGCAGCACCTGCGCCCAGCCCAGAATGGCATTGAGCGGCGTGCGCAGCTCATGCGAAAGCGTCGACAAAAACTCATCCTTCATCAAATTAATGCGCTCCGCCTCGTTGCGGGCGATACGCTCTAATTCCAGCAATCGCTCGCGCTCCGCTTCGATCCGCTTACGAGCGGTAATATCCCGCGCAATCTTCGACGCCCCGATGATTTTTCCTTTGCTGTCGCGAATGGGAGAGACGGTGATGGAGATATCCAGCAGCGTGCCGTCTTTGCGCATGCGCACGGTTTCGTAGTGGTCGATTTTTTCGCCGGCGGCAATCCTGCCCAGGATTTGCGGCTCCTCATTCTTGCGCTCGGGGGGAAATAGCAAGAGAATGGATTTGCCGAGAATTTCATCAGCCGTATATCCGAAGATGCGCTCGGCCCCTTTATTCCAGGTGGTAATGATGCCATCAAGGGTTTTGCTGATGATGGCGTCGTCCGAGGACTCCACCACGGATGCCAGATGCGAACGGAGCTGCTCTCCAACTTTAAGTTGTTCTTCCCCAACCTGACTACTGTCTTTTTGCATCGGACTCGCTTGTTTCCTGAAGAGTGAGATGGCTTTCGCCCCGCATGCTATGCGGAAATTCGCCAATATCAGCTATCTTCGCAGCATAACAGGCGCGGGCGAAGTTGGGAGGGTGCATTCTGAGAAATACGCAAAATTTCCATCTTGCGGAGAGAACGCCGGGCCTAATAATTTAAGCCATGGATTGTCTAAATTTATCTGCCCAAAGTAGCGCGCTGGTATTGATCGACCTGCAACAGGCTGTCGTTGGGCGAACTCTGCAGCCCACTTCAGCTTCTGACGTCGTGCAAAGATGCAGAAGACTAGCTGAGCTATTCCGGCAAAAATCCGCGATGGTGGTTTACGTGCGCGTCGATTTGGCGAATTTCAGATCACCGATTGCAGATCAGGCCTTGCGTCCGCCCGGCTCTCCGCCGCCCCCGCCGAATGCATCGGAATTGGTTCCCGAAGCGGGTTTTCAATCAGGAGATGTATTGATTACCAAACGATTCTGGGGAGCTTTCGGCGGGACTAATTTGGAAAACGAGCTTCGACAGCGCGGTATAGAAACCGTCGTGTTTGGCGGAATCGCCACGAATTTTGGAGTGGAATCCACCGCGCGCACTGCCGCCGAATTGGGATTCAATGTGGTTTTTCTGGAAGACGCTATGAGTTCCATGGAGGCCGAGATGCATCGCTTTGCCGTGGAGAAAATCTTTCCTCGCCTAGGCCGCGTGCGCAAAGCAGAGCAAATCCAACTCGTTTAGTCGCGGCCCTTGGGCCGCGTTAATCAACTAACCGCGCACAATCCCGCCATCTCCGTGAAGCGAGATTTGAGATCGCCATAGAGCTTTTCGTAGGTATTGAAAAATCGATCATATTCCATAGCTCGTTTTTTATTCGGCGAGATCTTCTCGGGTTTTTTGATGCAGGCTTTGCAGGCCTCTTCGACGTTGTTCCAGACTCCAGTTCCCACGCCGGCAAGAATGGCGACGCCATAAGCGGGGCCTTCGCTGGCGTTGGTGAGAACGATCGGTGTGTTATAGATATCCGCCTGCAATTGCCGCCAGAACTCGCTGCGTGCCCCGCCGCCGCTGGCGCGGACTTCGGAAATGGAAATGCCCATATGCCGCATAATCTCCAACGCATCGCGCATGCCGAAGGTGACGCCTTCGATCAGGGAGCGAATCAGCATATCGCGCGTGGTGCGGCTGGTTAATCCGATCCATCCCCCCCGAGCGCACGGATCGGGATGCGGGCAGCGCTCGCCGGTCAGGTAGGGGAGGAAAAATAATCCCTCGCAGCCCAGCGCCGCTCTTTGCGCTTGTGCGACCAGCAATTGATACGGATCGACGCCTTTCTTTTTCGCCTGCGCCATTTCACTTTCGCCAAGCTGATTGCGGAACCATTGAAACGATCCGCCGGCTGAGAGCATGCAGCCAAAGACACACCATTTGCCCGGAACGGCGTGGCACATGGTGTGAACTCTTCCCGCGGGATCGCGCGTCGGCGAATCAGCATGCGCGAACATCACGCCGCTGGTTCCGAGCGTTGCCGAGACAATCCCGTGCATGACAATGCCATTGCCCACTGCTCCGGCGGCCTGATCGCCCGCTCCGCCCACTACCGGTGTTCCTTCAGCCAGACCCAGGCTGGCGGCAGCTTGCGAAGTCAGTGTGCCGGTAATTTCCGGCGATTCATACAGTCTGGGCAGCAATGCTTTATCGATGTTCAGCAAATCCAGCAATCGAGTAGACCAATGGCGATGCACGACATCGAGCAGCAGGGTGCCAGACGCATCAGAAACTTCTGTGGCATACTCGCCGGTCATGCACAGACGTATGTAATCTTTGGGCAGAAGAATATGTTTGGTCTTCTCAAAAGTGCGCGGCTCATGCTGGCGAACCCAGAGAATTTTCGGCGCGGTAAATCCCGTCAACGCGGGATTAGCAACCATATCGATTAATGCTTCGCGCCCGCCGGCCTTGGCGGTGATCTGCTCGCATTGCTCGTCGGTGCGCTGGTCGTTCCACAGCAGTGCGGGTCGCAGCGGCTTGGTTCCATCGGCAAGAAACACAGAGCCATGCATCTGTCCCGAAAGCCCGACCGATTTAACATCGGCGCCTTTTACTTTAGCTTTTTTGATAACCGTTTTGGTTGCTTTGATCGTTGCCGTCCACCAATCCTGAGGATTCTGCTCTGACCAACCAGGTTTTGGGGAACTGATTGGATGCTCCGCCATCGCGGTGGCCAGAACCTTTCCCTTTTCATCGCAGATGAGCGTTTTGGTGCCACTGGTGCCAATATCAATGCCGAGGAGGTAACCCATATCTCCCAGATAATACGGGAGATATGCCCGCAGATGAAGTTTTTATAAAATTCTCCTTGACGAGAACAAATTGTAAGTGTACACTTACAAATCGAGTGATGATATGGCCAGTGGTGATGTAAAAAGAATCCTCCCGTTGATCGCCCAGGGCTTTGCCGACCTGGGATATCGCAGGGCAACCACAGCGGCGCTAGCCGAGCGCTGCGGAGTGAGGGAGAACGTGCTCTATCGGCTCTGGCCCAGCAAAAAGGAGATGTTTCTGGCCGCGATCGATTTTATCTGGCAAAGCTCCATGGAAATCTGGCAGGAAATCCTCTCCAAATCCGGCGCTACCGGTGATGAAGCAGCTCGGCTGATTCTGGAATACGAAGCAAAACATCACGGCGAGACCGGATTGTACAAAGTGATCTTTGCGGGTTTGACCGAGGCGCATGATGCGCAGATCGCTGGAGCACTCCGCAAGATGTATCGCAGTTTTCATACCTTCATTGCAGAGCAGGTTGAGGTCATTCGGCGAGAAACTTCTAAAACACTCCCGGCTAAGTTTCCCACCAGTGACCTGACAGCGTGGGGGCTGCTGGGAATCTCCATGGTCGCCAACATGGATATGGAACTGAAATTATTCGGCGCGCGTGAGCGAGGTTTGCTGTTTACGCAAATCGCTCAGTTACTAATCGTGCCCAATGCACAACGAGATTCGAAGTCTGATTAGAAGATATTTTTATTTGGCCGTTTTGTAAGTAAATACTTACAAATCAGGCCGAGGAAAGGGACGTTATGAGCGTGAGTCAAATTATCGTGACGACTGGCATGATGACCGCGGAATTCGTCGGCGCCGTGTTTGCCGCGGATTTTGTGGCGGGTTTTATTCATTGGGCGGAGGATGCCTATGGATACGAGAACACGCCGATCATTGGCAAATGGGTTGTGGAAGCCAACATACTGCACCATCGCGAGCCGCGAGCGTTCGTGAAGAAAAACTGGTTACAGAGTTCCTGGGATATTACGTTGGCGTCCGCGCTGATTGTTTTGGTGGCGTGGTTAACCGGGCATCTGCATTGGCCCGTGCTGGTGTTTGCCGTGCTGACGGCCAATGCCAATGAGATTCATAAATGGGCGCACCGCACGCCGCGCGAGAATGGGAAAATTATCACCTGGTTGCAACGCATGCGCCTGGTGCAGACGGTTCGTCATCATGCAAAACATCACACCAACCCTAAAGACAGCAATTACTGCACGGTCACGAATTATCTCAATCCTGTTCTTGATGGCATTAATTTCTGGGAAGGACTGGAAACGATCATTCTGCACACGGTGGGCCTGCGCCGGCGAATTGATCCGACGGTGAAGCCGCGCGTCGTAAAGGTAAGCGGTATACTGCCCGGTCATGGAGCAACCCAGACGCGAAAATGCAGTGGTCATTGCGGGCGGGAGCGGATTTGTGGGAACGTCTCTTGCCCTGCATTTGCTCTCCGCCGGCAAGCGAGTGATCGTGCTCTCGCGCAAGCCGCCAGCGGCAAAGGGGGTTGAGTATGTGCCATGGGACGCGCGAACGCTCGGCGAATGGAAACACGTATTGAATGGCGCAGTTGGCTTGGTGAACCTGGTGGGCCGGAGCGTGGATTGCATCAAAACGCCGGACCATCAGGATGAGATTTTGCGTTCGCGCGTGGAGGCTACACAGGTACTCGGGGCGGCGATGCGATCAGTCGATTCGCCGCCTCCGGTGTGGGTGCAAATGAGCACTGCACATATTTATGGCGATCCACCCCAGCTGGTCTGCTCGGAAGATTCGCCATTCGGGATGGGATTTGCACCGATAGTAGGGCGGGCGTGGGAAGAAGCATTCGCCCAAAGCGTGCTCCCCACGCAAAGGCAGGTGATTTTGCGGACCAGTTTTGTGATTGGGCGCGATCGCGGTGCCGGGGCCGGTGCGATGGGAAAATTGGGGAAGATTGTGCGAATGGGACTGGGCGGAAAAGTTGGCGATGGCACGCAGGGGATGAGCTGGATTCACGAACTGGATATGGATCGCTTGATTGAGCGGGGATTGTTTGATGAGAAGATGCGCGGGGCTTACATCGCCACCGCGCCGCATCCGGTTTCGCAGGCGGAATTCATGCGCGAATTGCGAACCGCGATGAAGATGCCAATCGGATTGCCGGCTACCGAATGGATGGTGCGATTCGGCGCAAAATATTTTTTGAATACCGACGCGGAACTGGCGCTGTATGGCCGTTATGTAATCTCCAGGCGATTGCAGGAGGAAGGATTCGAGTTCCGCTTTCCACTTTTGGATCGGGCATTGGCGGATCTATGCGGATAATTCAACATAATGCGTGTGTCAGGGTAAGCACGTTAGATTTGGCAATTCTTTTGAGGAGAAATCGGATGACAAGGGTAGGTTTTGTCGGATTAATATGGTTAGTGGTTTGTGTTCCGGTATGGGCGGCGGCACAGGAGACGGCTCCCCCTACGCAATCCGCGGATACCTGCCTGATGTTTGTCACGCGGAATATCTCTAATCCGGGGCCGAACTTTTTTCTCTATTATGCATTTGCCGGGCGGCGAGTGGATATTCGCAATGGCGATGTGCTGGCGTATGACATTTACCTGGCGAAATCCAATCCCGAACCTTGCGGCGGAATTGATTTCGATACGCTTTCGGGGAACCTGCGCGATTCCGGAGCAACGGATCAAAATGGTTTGTCTGCACATCCCAATACTGATTTGCCGCAGGCGGTTGGACATTGGTATCACCGGGAAATTTCGCTGGACAAACTTGCCGGGCAGCGTGCGCGGGATTGGACGGCCGGCGCGGAAGGGGATTCACGGGGTACCTATGTTCAGTTTTTTGATAATGTCGAGATCAAACATTCTGATGGGACGCGGACGGTTATTTATCAGAATGGTCCGCCGAAACAGCACCGGATTGCGCAGAAGGAGGGGTATTCCAAGTCGGTTATCTTGCGTTCTGTCGATCGCGGGGATGTAAAAGATAATGCGGACCTGAGCTCATTCGTCGATACCGAGACACAGCAATTCCTCTTGCAGGGACAACTGGACGAACTGCGCACGCAAATTCAAATGGCGGATCAAATCGCCAAGCGCTCGGGCGATGCAGCATTTATCCAGCGAGTCGGTACGGTAGGGGGCCTGGTTGATACCGCTACTACTTCGCCAACGATTACAGCCGATTCGGTAAAGAATGTTCGCGAGCAAGTCAAAGCATTGTTATCACAAGATGAGCCGATGATGCACCAATACGTGGCGCATCTGGTGGGGCATGCGCATATTGATTTCCAATGGCTCTGGGAATGGGCCGAGACGATTCAGGTTTGCCACGACACGTTCCGGCAGGCTCTGAAATTCATGGATGAATTCCCGGGATTTAAATTCACACAATCTTCGTCGGGGCTATATGCAGCGACGGAAGGATCCTGGCCGGAGATTTTCAAGGGGATTCAGGAGCAGGTCGCCAAGGGGAATTGGGAAATTGTCGGCGGAAGAGTTTGCGAAGGCGATGAGAACATGATCTCCGCCGAGTCGAACGCGAGCCAATTTTTATATGGCCAGCGATATTTTCGCGAGCATTTCAAAGGCAAATGCGCAGTCGTGGGATGGGAACCCGATACGTTTGGGCATACCTGGCAATTTCCGCAGATTTTGCAATTAGCAGGATGCAAATATTTTTATTTCTGCCGGGCGGGATATCACGATCCGCTCTTCTGGTGGGAAGCGCCCGATGGCACACGCGTGCTGGCGTATAACCAGTCGGCTGCGGGAGGATGGTATGACGGCGATATCACCGTGGACCGTTTTCAAAAGCAATTTGATTTTGCGGATAAGACCGGGTCGAAAGATGCGCTTTGGGTCTATGGTGTAGGAAATCACGGCGGCGGCCCGACGCGGGAAAATATCAACACGGCACTGGCGTATCAGAAACTTCCCTTTGCACCAAAGATCGAATTCTCCACTGCAGGTGATTTTTTCCAGAGCCTGGCAAAATATGACCTGAGCAAATTGCCCGTGGTCAAGACAGATATGAACACGCCGTTCAACTGCGGTTTTAATGGCGTGTGGACCACGAATTCCGCAGTGAAGCGTTGGAACCGCGATGCCGAAGCGATCACCGAATCCGCCGAGGCAATCGCCTATTTCGCATCGCGATTTGGTTACGCCTACCCGGCAGCCGAGCTGCGGCACAACTGGGAAGACATCTGCTGGAACCACCATCACGACACCATCTCGGGCACCGCGTTTCACGATTCTTACTATCGCACCGGACCAGTGTTCGAGCGCGTGATCGCATCCAGCAAACAGATCGCGCAGGATGCCCTTTCGTTCATCGCCGTGCGCGTGCACACCGATGGAGATGGATTCATTGTCTTTAACCCCAGCGGCTGGACGCGCACTGATCTGACGAGTTACGCCGAGCCATTGCCGGCCAATTCCATCGCAGTGTCTGATCACGATACCGAGCCGGTGCAGCAATCCGTTGATGGCAAGCAAGTCTTTATGGTTCGAGATATTCCTGCATTCAGCTATCGCGTTTATCACTTCAAGCAAATTGATAAGGCCGCCCCAGCTGCGGTGACCATTTCGTCCGATGGCACGACGCTGGAAAATCCGGATTTTAAAATTGTTCTCGATCCCGCACGTGGTGTGGTGACTTCGATCTTCGACAAACACGCTCATCGCGAATCACTGCGCGCCGGTGGAAACGGCGATCGCCTGGAAATACACTGGGAAAATCCAAAGGACAGCAATGCGTGGGTCATTGGGAAGATTGGCAGGATCGAGCCGCTGGTGACGCCGATCAAGCCGCAGGTTACCGAGACTGGCCCCGTGCGCGTAATGGTTGCCTGGGATCGGCAATTTCAATCCAGCACATTGCACGAATCGATTGCTCTCAATGCATCTGGGCCGCCGATCTTTTCTCTCGATACCCAGTGGAATGGCAAAGGCAGCTTTGAGCATGGTCAACCATTTTTAAAAGTCGCGTTTGACATCGATGGCGCTAATCCCGTGGCCACGTATCAAATTCCCTTCGGCACGATCACCAAGCCCACCGATGGCACGGAGCGCCCCGCATCGAAATACGCCGATCTCTGCAGCAGCACCGGCGGAGCGGCGATTCTCAACGATTGCAAACAGGGATATTCCGCTGATGGCAACACGCTGCGTCTCTCGCTGATCCGCACCACGTTTTACCCCGATTTTAATCCCAACGAACATCCGCAGCATGCATCCTGGATTTTTCTGCCCCACAGCGGAGCCGGCGATTCACCTGCGATCGCGCAGGCAGCGGAATCGTTCAACCATCCTTTCCTGGCGACGGGATTTCATCCAATAGCGAACGGTCCTCTACCAGCTGAGCAAACCTTTTTATCGATGAACGCGCCCAATGTGTTGATCACTGCCGTCAAACGCGCTGAGGATGATAAAGATATGATCGTGCGCTTTTACGAACTGACCGGTCAGCCTACGCAAGCGACTCTAACGCTACCCGCTTCGCCGACGAAGATTCAGACCGTGAATCTGATCGAAGACCCGCTGCACAGTGAAGCGGCCGCTTCGGTGCAACTGCGTGGCCACGAAATCCGCACGCTGAAAATTGCCTTGCCGCATGGGTAAGTCGGCGAATTAACCATAATCATCTGTCGGTTGTAAGTGTCTGGATCGACTCATTTTGCGATAAATCTGACCAAATTCAGTGGATTTTCCTTGTTCCTCCGCGCCTATATTGATTAGATTAAGATCTAGTTCAGGCGGAGAGCAAAAGGGTTATGTGGAAATTTCGATTTGAAGTGCAACGAGCCGAATGGTGTGGCTCTGTCAATAAGTATTTCTGTTCAGTTGCCCATCAAACGGAGGTAACTGATGAAGAAACCCTGTTCCGTTATTACGTGAAGCAACGCGGGGCTGAGGACTTTGCCCGCAGGTGGGAAGAAGCAATGAGTGAGTTGAATCGCTACTACTGTTCCCAATTCTACGGCTACGATGTGCGCGATCCCGAAATATTGTGGCAGTATTACATGAAACATCGCCGCGACGGCCACGGCAAAGATAAGATCGACTATACAGATTGCTAATCCTGCCAGAAGAGCCGGGCCGTCCCCGGCGCGAGAGATTTATTTATCCCACCATTTCTAATCACGGCAGATTTTCTTTCAGCACCCGCGGATTTGGTTTGAGCTTCACAATTTTGATATTCATCTCTTTTTGCCAATCCAGCAATTCAGTTTTCAGAAGTTGAAATTTCTCCGGCATCTCTGCCGACAAATCGTGCTTCTCATCCGGATCCTGCTTGATATTGAACATCGCAAATTTGTCATGCTGATAAAGCTCGACGAGCTTCAAATCGCCGTCGCGGCAAACACCACCGGCGCGCTCGGGCCACGGGGCAGTATTAGCCGGATAATGCCAGAAGAGCGGCGCGGGGCGATTTAACTTCGGCTCGCCATGCAGAAGCGGGACAATGCTGGTGCCATCGATTTTTTGCCCATCAGGAATTTTAGTTCCAGCGATTTGGGCAAAGGTGGGATAATAATCAATCGTCATGGTCGGCTGATCACAAACGGTTCCCGGCTTGCTCACGCCGGGATAGCGAATTATCTGCGGATCACGAATGCCGCCTTCCCATACCTGGCTTTTGGCTCCGCGCAGGCCGCCGTTGTTGGCATCTCGGCCATCGCCACCATTATCCGACAGCAGGAACACCACAGTGTTATCCGCGATGCCGAGCCGATCCAGCGTATCGAGAATCTTGCCGAATCCCGCATCCACGCGCTCGGCCATCGCGGCCATATAAATATTGTCAATTTTTCCCAGATGATGTTTGTTATCGAACTTTGTACTGGTGCCGGGTCCGTATTTCGCCTCGTATTTCTTGCGATATTTTTCCACCAGATATGCCGGCGCATCCAGATCGGCATGCACCGCATATTCGGCGTAATACAGAAAGAACGGCTGCGGGCGCGCGTGTGCCCGCTGGATGAATTTCACCGCCTCATCACTGAGCCGATCCGGCAAAAACTCATGCGGCGTTACCAGCGGCAGCGTTCTAATCTTGTCGAACGGATAAAAGTAATCCCCATCCGCGATATATTTCGTCTCCGTCCCAATATCTTCATTAAAGCCAAACATCTTCGGGCTGCCCATGGGGTGCGCGAAATGCGTATCCAGATGCCATTTGCCGATATGGCACGTGTAATATCCTGCGCGCGACAACATCTGATTGACCGTGATCTCTTTTTTCGGATCGAGATATTGCGGCGAATCCCAATCCAGATAATCCTCAATCCCCGTGCGATGCGGATACTGTCCCGTCATCAGCGAAGCCCGCGTTGGCGAGCAAGTCGGCTGACAATACGCCTCCGTAAATTTCATCGCTGTCTTAGCAAACGCATCAATGCGCGGCGTTTCGTTGAAGGTGTTGCCATAACACCCCAACTCACCCCAACCCATGTCATCGATCAGCATGAACACAATATTGGGCCGAGCCGGCGGCTGTGCTTGAGCGGAGGCTTTGGACCTAGCGAACAAAACACTTGCTGCCGCAGAAAGTAACCATTTGAGCTTGCGCGTCATACCATCGTTCTAACGCGCGGAGTTGACCGGGCATAGGCAACAAATGCAACTGAATTGCATTTGCGTTTGCGTGGGCATATGATGAGAAGTTCGTTTTATTGTTGAAATCTCATGCGCATAACGTGCCGCACAATGTGGTTTGGAATGATCGCCGCGCTGATCCTGGCTATCGTTGGGTCGCGCGTTTGTTTCGCTGCGGACAAAATCAACGTGGTTGCCACCACGAGCATCATCGGCGACTGGGTCCGAATCGTTGGCGATGACCATATTCAGCTAACGACATTGGCCGGCCCCGATAACGATCCGCACGATTACGAGCCGATCCCTGCCGACAGCATCGCGATTTCGCAAGCGCGGATTATTTTTGAAAATGGCCTGGGATTGGAGCAATGGCTCGACAAACTGTACAGCTCCGCCCAATCCACTGCCCGCCGCGTCGTGGTAACCGATGGCGTAACCATTCGGCATATCCCGACCTCGGAAAGCCAAAGCACCAATGGCCAATCGGATGATCGCGACCCGCATGCCTGGCAGGATGTAAGCGATGCGGTGATCATGGTTGGCAATATCCGCAAAGCCTTGGCCGATGCCGATCCTCCCCATGCTGCAGAATATAATTCGCGCGCTGCGGCATACATCAGCCAGCTCAAACAACTCGACACATGGGTGCAGACGCAGATTAATTCCATCCCGCCAGCGAGGCGAAAATTAACGACTTCGCACGATGCATTCGGCTATTTCGGCCAGCGCTATGGGATGGATATTTCGCGAAGCGCTTTGGAATCCGTCACTACCGAAGCAGCTGATCCATCCGCGCGACAACTTGCTGATGTGATCGATCAGGTCCGTGCCTCCGGCGTCCCGGTGATTTTTCTGGAGAACATCCAGAACCCGAAATTGATCAATCAGATCGCCGCCGATGCGAATGTGAAAGTCGGGCCGCCGCTCTATTCCGATGCGCTGGGTGCGTCTGGCAGCGCGGGCGATACCTATATCAAAATGATCCGTTATAACGTGACCACACTGGTGAATGCGCTGAAATGACGCCGCGCTTTCCATATTCTCGCCATCGCCATGGCACCCCTTCGCCGCAAACGCCGGCGCTGGAATGCCAGCACGTGACTATCCAATATCCGCGCGCCGATCAGCCCGCAGTTCGCGATGTGAGCCTGCGCGTGCCGTCCGGAGCGCGTGTGGCATTGGTCGGAGCCAACGGCGCCGGCAAGAGCACATTGCTCAAAGCCACCGCCGGTTTGCTGCCCGTAACTTCCGGCAAAATTCTCGTGCACGGCTCTCCGCCGCGCGGTTGCTGCCATCGTGTCGCGTACCTCGCGCAGCGCGGCGATCTGGATTGGCGCTTTCCCATCAGCGTGCGTCATCTCGTACTCACCGGCCGATTCGTTCACCTTGGCTGGTTTCGCCGCCCGACTTTGCAGGATCAGCAAATTATCGATCGCATGATGGAGCTTCTGCAAATCAGCGATCTAGCCGATCGCGCCATTGGTGAACTCTCCGGTGGCCAGCAACAGCGCACGCTGCTTGCCCGCGCCATGGCGCAGGAAGCCGACATGCTCCTGCTGGATGAACCCATGAACGCCGTCGACACCGCGACACGCCAGATTATCCGCCGAGTGCTGCGTGATCTTTCCGCCGCGGGCAAAACCATCGTCGCCGCCACGCACGACCCGCACGATATCCAGTTTGAATTTGAAAAAGTGATCCATCTCTCCTGCGGCTGCAAAGAAGATGCTGGCTCCATCGAAAGCGTCGAAGAACTCCCCATCGAGCACATCGCATGAACTGGCTGACAGACCCCTTCAAATATCCCTTCATGGTCGCCGGCTTCGAAGCCGTCGTGCTGATCGGAATTACCTGTGCCGTACTCGGCTGCTATGTCGTAGTCCGTCGCATGGCTTTTATTGGCGATGCGATCGCGCACACGGCGTTGCCCGGTGTAGTGATCGCCTATCTCAAAGGTTTCAACCTATTCTTCGGCGCGCTCATCGCAGGCCTGCTCACGGCCATGGGCATTGGCTGGCTCTCGCGCAAGGAAGCCATCCGTGAAGACACTGCCATCGGCGTCCTGTTCACCGGCATGTTCGCCCTTGGAATTCTGATCATTTCCACCACGCGCAGCTTCCGCGATTTTTCGAATATGCTTTTTGGCAACATCCTCGCTGTCACCCGCGGGGATTTGCTGCTGATCGGCATCATCACCGTCGTTGTGCTAACCGTATTGGCGTTGTTCTTTAAAGAACTGGAACTAACTTCCGTCGATCCCTCCTATTCCGCGGTGATCGGCCTGCGTGCGGACTGGATGCGCAATCTGCTCCTGATTCTCCTTGCCTTCGCTGTCGTGACAGGGATTCAAGCGGTCGGTGTTATCCTGACCAGCGCACTTCTGGTGACCCCCGCTGCCGCCGCCTCGCTGCTGACTCGCAACCTGCTCCGCATGATGTTCCTCTCCGCATTTTTTGCAGTCGCATCGGGAGTTATTGGCTTATACGCATCTTTTTATAAAGGCGTCTCCTCCGGCGCCGCCATCGTCCTTGCCGGTGTCGGCCTATTCGCCATTGCATTCATTCTGCATCATCTGCTGCCGCGGCTACGTCGAGCGTGAGGTTTGGTCTTGCTCAGATTTGAAGAGA
This sequence comes from Tepidisphaeraceae bacterium, assembly GCA_036490535.1. GTDB lineage: Bacteria > Planctomycetota > Phycisphaerae > Tepidisphaerales > Tepidisphaeraceae > DASXDR01. The sequence goes on from DASXDR010000009.1 coordinate 31,064, forward strand.
ACGCCAAGGCGCCAAAGCGCGAAGTAAGACGCGAAGAATTTCAGAGTAAAATCTTGTTTGCGGTATTTTTTCGCGCTTTGGCGCCCTCGCGTTCTCTTTAGACTTGCACCCAAATTGCCCAACGAGTATGGAAAAGCAGATCAAACGCCTCGCTCTCATCCTCTTTTGTTTATTACTCGCCGGATGCGCCCCATCGGCTCGTTTGCGCTTCAACATGCACTCAATCAGCGCCACGCCCCGCACGCAATGGTTCGCCATCCATCGCCCGCACGATTTCGGAATTACATTTAATAAGCATGGTCGCATCGATGCGCTGCTATACGACGACAACGGCGATGGGACGATTGATCATGTTTACCATCTGCGAAATAACGATCCCGCGAAGCTTCCACACTTCGTTATATTGCTGGACTCCATTCCCTATCAGACCTTGGCCGATCGCTATGCCGCCGGTGAGTTCCGCTGGTTCGATCCGCCAGTGAAAGTTATCTCGCCCTTTCCCTCGCTAACCAAAATCGCCTACACGCAGGTACTCCATGCCGCCCCCACGCTCGGCATGATCGACGAATATTACGATCCCAAAACCGACAAGATTCGCTCTGGTTTTGCCGCGCGTTTCTTTGGCTATCGCGAACCTTGGGAATATCGCCTCGATTACGCTGCCCCTTTCTCCGATGCCAGTGCCGCTTATCTCAACCCACGCCCCTGGTATCACGCGGAACTGGAACTCGCCCGCCAGGAATTTGATCAAAGCCACAAAAAAGTCACCATTGCGTATCTCGCCAGCGCATCCTGCATGGTCTGCCGTTATGGGCGCCAAGGTGCCAATGAAGTCCTCGACGGCGCCGCCCGTCTCTGCCTGGAACTGCTTTACGAGCACCACGGCCAAATCGAAATCTCAATGATGGCCGACCATGGCCACAACTACATGGTCTCACAGAATATCGAAGTCTCGCGTGCGCTGCGCAACGCTGGCTTTCGCGTCGGCCCGCATCTGCGAAATAAAAACGATGTCGTTCTCGAGCTTTCCGGCCTGGTCACCTACGCCGGCATCGACACCTACCAGCCCGCTGCCGTTTCCGACATTCTTCTCAAACAAACTGGCATTCAACATTGCTACTACATGGACAGCAACACCTTGATCATCCGCGATCACACCGGCGCTGCCAAAGTCGAAACCCACAATGGCCTTTTCCGCTATACGGCCATTACCAGTGATGTGCTGCGATATGCTGACGTGATTTCTTCGATGCGCGCTGAACATCAGATGAATGCCGACGGTTATGCCTCCGCCAATGCCTGGTTCCGCGCCACTATCAACGCTGAGTACCCCGCCGGTCCGCAGCGCCTCTGGCAAGCCTTTCACGGCGAAACCCAGCACACTCCCACGTTGATGTTCACCACCCTCGACGGCTACTGTGCCGGACTCCCCTATCTCCAGCATTTCATCCACATGGGCTCCACGCACGGCTCCCTGAACCAAATCAACAGCGCCACCTTCCTCATGACCATGACCCACCGTACGAAGAACGATTTACAATCCCCCCAGGTTCTCCCCACGATCCTGGGGGATGACGAAAATTCCTATGTCGCGAAATGACGAACCAATTCAAATAACCAATGATCGAACACGCGCATTATTCAGCGGCGCGTCCGCAGGACCGCGCTGAACACCGTATCCTAACGCGGTGCTACGCACCGCCGCTAATTATTAGCGCGGAGAATCTATCAAGCATTCATTCATTCGCTCTTTCGTTATTTCCCCATCTCCGGCACGTCCATCCACTTCCTCTGCGTCCACGACTCAATCCCCAGCTCCGCCAATTGCACGCCCTTCGCGGCCTCGCGCAGATTCCATTTGAATGGATGGTTCAATACCACATGCCGCAGAAACATCTCCCACTGCACCTTGAACGCATTATCATAAACCTGATTACTCGGCACGCTCGGCCAACTCTCAAAAAAATGAATCGGACTATCCACATCCGGATTCCACACCGGCTTGGGCGTCATGCTTGCATGCTGAATCCGACAATCCCGCAGCCCTGCCACCGCTGAGCCATTGGTGCCATCTACTTGCAACGTGAGCAGATCATCACGCCTTACCCGCACGCACCAGGATGAATTGAAATGACAGATGATGTTTTGATCCGTCACAAACGTCGCATAAGCACTATCGTCGGCGGTGCATTTATATTTTGTTCCCGCTTCATCCACGCGCGTATCAATGTGCGTTGCGCCCAGGCACGAAACGCTTTTGACATTGCCAAACAAATTATCGATCACATAGCGCCAGTGGCAGAGCATGTCGATAATGATCCCGCCGCCATCTTCACTGCGGTAATTCCAGCTGGGGCGCTGCGCCGGTTGGTCTTCCCCGGTGAACACCCAGTAGCCGAATTCGCCGCGCACACTAAGGATTTTTCCGAAGAAGCCAGTGTCGATCAGATATTTCAATTTCCGAATCCCCGGCAGCCATAGCTTGTCCTGCACCACACCATTCTTCACCCCCGCTTTTTCCGCCTTGTGTACCAATTCCATTGCTTCGGCTGAACTCGTCGCCACAGGCTTCTCGCAATAAATATGCTTGCCCTTCGCGATGGCTTCACTCACCGCTTCGAATCGCTGCTGCGTCGTCTGCGCATCAAAATAAACCGGATATTTCGAATCCTTCAACACCGCAGCTAAATCAGTTGTAAACGCCAACTCGCCAAATCGCTCTGAGAGCGCTTTGAGCTTATCCGCATTCCGCCCCACCAGAATCGGCTCTGGCATAATCACCGCGCTGTTGCCAACTTTCACTCCACCTTGCTTGCGAATCGCCATAATCGAGCGATCCAGATGCTGATTCGTCCCCATACGGCCGGTGACGCCGTTCATAATGATGCCAATGCGATGTGTTTCCAAGGTAATTCCTCCGTAGATTCAAGGGTTGATTTGAATTGTCGCGCGACTTGGACTTAAACCATTGGCGGTTGAATTCACCACAATTTTGCCCGCGGATGTGCCTTCCACGATGGCGACGCATTGCCCCTGATATGCATGCCGCTGCGAAGCGCGAAACGGATCGTGACACGTATTATCCGCCGAATCGACCGCCACGATTTTCCCTGGTCCATTCAATGTGAACGCGATCAGATTATTCGCGTCTGGCACAACGGTCCCGTCCTTGTCGACCACCCGCGCCCGAATGTAAATCGCATCGTCATCGCCAGCACGGATCGCATTTCGATCCGTTACCAATTTCACCGCCGCCGCTGGCCCAGCCGTGCGAAGCTCATACGTCACCGCGACTTTTCCTTCATTTCGCGCCACAGCTTTGAGCGTGCCCGCCGCAAACGGCACATTCCATTCCAAAGGTTCATCGTCTGCCGAGCGATCCTGCACCCCCAGCGATTTGTTGTCCAACAACAACTCCACATTCTGGCAATTCGTAAAAACCTGCACACGTTCCATCCGCCCAGCAACCCGCTCGGTCCAATCCGACACCAAGCGGCTCCGTATCCGCGGCCCCATATCCATCCCCAGCTCCGCTGGCGGTAAATCCAGCCTCGGCACCGCCACCACCCGCGCGACATACACCATCGGCTTATGCGTCCACCAACTCTGCGCCTGATACGCCTGTGGCTTAGCCAATCCTGTGCGATCAAACAACCCCGATCCGCTCCCCACGGTCGGCCAACCAATCGACTCTCCCAGATAATCAAATCCCGTCCAGATAAATTGCCCCGAATACGCCGGTGTGTCGCGCAGATAATCCCACGCCTCGGGATCAAGATGATTCTCCGTGCCAATGATTTTCCACTGCGGATGCTCCGCATGCGCCGCTACCAATTCATTCTCGCGATAATTCTGCCCCACTACATCCAGCAAATCGGCAAAGCCGTTCTTGTAAACGCCTGTCTGATTCGGCCGGAGTAGCGCCAGTGTCACCGGCCTAGTTGGATCAAGCTGATGATACAAATCCCGCAACGGTCGAAAGATTTGAAATCCCAGATCGCTATTCGCCCGGATGTCATGAATCTCGTTCCCCGCGCTATACAGAATCACGCACGGATGATTCCGATCCCGCAGCACCGTATTGGTTACATCCGCCCGCCACCAGTCGCGATAGTAAAGATGATAATCATTGAGCGTCTGCCGACTCAGCAGCGGCGTCTTTCCCACCGTCCACACATCAAACATCTCATCCATTACCAGAAATCCCATGCGATCACACAGATCAAGAAATGCGGGATCGGGCGGATTGTGGCTCGTGCGAATCGCATTGCATCCAATCGAGCGCAGCTCTTCCAGACGCTGTTTCCAAACGCCAATCGGCGCCGCGATCCCGAGCGCCCCCGCATCCTGATGCAAACAGCAACCAAAAAGTTTGAAATTTTTCCCGTTCAACCAAAACCCAGTCGCTGGATCAAAATGAAATTCGCGAATGCCAAATGACGTGGTTTGCGTATCCACGACCTGATTGTTTCGTAGGACTTCTACTCGTGCCGCATAAAGATTCGGCTGCTCCGGATTCCAAAGCAGGGGGTGTGTAAGCGAAATATCCTGATTAAACGTGACCGAATTCTACGCCGCGATTTGCTGCCCGGACGCTATTTGCGACGCGACCGCTTTGCCAGCAGGATCGACGATCGTCGTGCGCACCGCGATATTGGCGGCCCCCACACCCTCGTTCACCACGCGATTCTCGACTTTGACCACCGCATGATCCGCTGACACGGTTGGCGTGGAAACAAATGTCCCCCAATGCTCCACATGCAACGGATTGGTAATGACCAGACGCACATGCCGATAAATTCCCGCCCCGCTATACCACCGCGACGCCGGCTGCAACGAATTATCACACCGGACTGCCAACACATTTTCCCCCGCGTGCACGAATGGCGTCAGCTCATACTCAAAACTCACATAACCATTCGGCCGATGTCCCAGATGCTGCCCATTGATCCAAACATCACTGTTCGCCATCACCCCATCGAAATCCACAAACACGCGCTTCCGCGCAACATCTCTGCCAAGCGAAAAATCCTTCCGATACCACCCCACCCCCGCCAGCAAAAATCCCCCCGCCTTGCCTGTCGAATTATCTTTAGCGAATCCTCCCTCCACGCTCCAATCATGCGGGACATCCACCACGCGCCATTGGCTATCATCAAACATTGCCTTTTCCGCACCCCTAGCATTCCTAAGCGAAAACCGCCATCTATTATCCAGTGATCGCACCTGTCGTGTTTGGGAACAAGCGGATAGGATAATGAGCAGCAAAATGAGACGGATTCCGGCTTTTTGCATGAATAAACCTTCGCCGAGGGAGGTTTATACCAACATTTTATGCGCTATTGGTGGAAAATTATGCAATATTTCATTGACCCTATGAAAAATAGGGACATAATCAGATATAAGTATTGCTGACTGGTAAGGCTATGTCGATCAACAAGGTTGCCAAACTCGCGGGTGTATCCAACTCCACGGTTTCCCGGGTGATCAACAATCACCCCCGCGTGGCCCCGGAAACCGCCAAGGCCGTCCGTAAGGCGATGAGTACGCTGGATTACAAACCATCTGATCGCCGCCCGGGACCAAAACCTTCTCTCCGCACTCGAACAGGAGCTACTACGATTGCTTTCCTGGTTTTTGGCACCAGCCGAAACCGGACTACGCCGGCTTTTGAGCGTTTGCTTAATGGCGTTTCGCTGGCCTCTTCGGCTAACAATCTCAATCTGCTTTTCGCACAGGTGCCTAATCCCGAAGAATTGCCTGGCCGAATCATTGACGCCAATGTGAATGGACTACTGCTGCATGGTGCTCTGCCAGGCCCGGAGGTGCGCGAGCGGTTGCAGCGCATTCCTACGGTTTGGCTCATGGGTAATCGCCGCCGGCCCGAATGGGGTGATCAGGTGATGCCGGATGGGTATGAGATTGGTGAGCTCGCGGCACGCTATCTGACGGAGCGCGGGCACAAGCATTTGGCATTCTTTGATCTCGATGCGGATCACTGGGCGTTTCGCGTCTATGGGCATGCCTTTTCTGCCTCTGCGGCTGACCACGGCGCTCAGGTGCATCAGTTGGAGCAAAAGCGACAGCTGGGGCAGGATTACTGGCAGCCTTATATGACGGATTCTACTCAAGAGCTAGTAGATCGCTATTGCAGAATTGAACCACGTCCTACGGGCATCTTTGTTGCGGATGACATGCAGGCGGCGACGATTCAGCCGGCTTTGCAGCGCAGTGGTGTGGATATCCGGCCCGGGGGGGTGGAAGTGGTTTCCTGCAACAATGAGATCTCGTTTTTGATGGGGCTTTCTCCTCGGCCGGCCTCGATCGATATTCGGGCGGAGGCGATTGGGCAGCGCGGGGTGGAGCAGCTTATTTGGCGGCTGGAACATCCGGATATTGCTGAACGCACCACCATCGCCGTCGAACCCCTCATTGCCGGTCCGGCTTCCGAATACTCCACAAATCCAACCACTGCTTCCGTCGCTACGGTTTAGACTTCAAACGCAAGCTTGATGGCCTCGCAACTTTGGTGGCGAGGGTATTTCTTCTGAATTTACAGAAGCCATGAAATTTCCATGAATATTCTTGATTTCTTTGTGGTAATTGTTCATAATTTTTGAGCGTTTTTCATTTCGGCGGAGTCATTTTGGATGGATTGGCGGCGACAATTTCGCAGGCGCGTCGTGCACATTTTGGCTTTCGCGCGCCCAGCATGCGCGGCGTTCGGCGCTCAATCGATTTTGATCCCTCTTTACGAAATGAAATGTCGGCTGCGGAGATGGAGCATGGGCGGATTGGTCTGCTGGTGCTGGGGACGGATGGGGCGACGCCGACGCCGGGATTTTTTCGATTGCTTAAAGGCGTGACAGAAGCTGCGGAAGAGCATGGATTATCTCTGGCGTTTTCGTTTGTTTCGGATTTGAGCCAGCTGCCGCGAAAGATCAGCGAAGCGAAACTAGATGGTGTGTTGTTGCACGGGGAGCTGCCCTCGGCGGCGATGCAGCGGCAGTTGCGGCAGACGCCGAGCGTGTGGCTGATGGCGAATCGACAGCGGCCGACCTGGGGGGATCAGGTCATGCCGGAGAATATTGTGATTGGGGAGATGGCGGCGTCGTATCTTATTTCCCGCGGGCATCGCAGGTTGGCATATCTGGGAGTCGGCTCGACGAGCTGGTATGCGGGGGTGCGGATGCTTTCGTTTCGCAATGCAGCAGAAGAAAGAGGTGCGAGCACTGTGGCGCTGACGGTGCCGGAGGGAAGATCGGAGCGGCTGTGGCAGGGGCATATTCATCCAGACATTATTGAATCACTCGTGGGGCGCGTGTTTCAAATGGCGCCGAAAACTACAGGACTTTTTGTAGCGGAGGATCGGATGCTGCCGGCGTTTTACCGCTCGCTTTGGGAGCATGGGATTTCTGTTGGCGAAAACGGGGTGGAGATTATTTCGTGTAATTATGAGCAGCAGCATCTGCTGAATTTGCGGCCTGCGCCGGCGTCGATTGATAATCGGCCAGATGCAATTGGGAGATGTGGAGTGGAAAGATTGCTGTGGCGGATGGCGCATCCGGATTCTTTGGAGCGGATTAAGTTGATGATTGAGCCAGTGTTGGTCGAGGCGCCGCGAATGGTTTTGAGAGAACCCTCACTCTAACCCTCTCCCGGAGTACCGGCAGAGGGGATAAAGAGCGCTGTCGGCGAAGTGAAGATTGTAAGATCGAGGTTTTTACGTGATGTGGCGCACTACCTGCATGTTGGCGATTCTGCTTTATCAAGCAATCGCCGTCAGCGCCCAGACAACGCGTCAAGATCGAGTAGTGCTTGCGCAGGATCAGTATGGTTACACGTTATCCAACTCGCTGGTGCAGGCGAGAATCGACAAGTCCAGCGGCGATCTGATTTCGCTTCGATATCATGGTATGGAGATGCTTACCAATAGCTCCGGGCATCCAGGAGCATACTGGTCGCATTCCGCTGCTGGGCCGCGGGTGATAGATGCGATTACGATTGATCCTAAAAGCAATGATGGGAAGCGAGCGGAGGTTTCGATCAAAGGGATTTCGGGGGGCCATCGGATGGGGCAAGGGCCGGGGGGGAGCACGATTTGTGACATTGAGATTCGTTATGCTCTGGATAACCAGAGTAGTGGCGTTTACACCTATTGCATTTTTTCGCATCCAGCGAGTTATCCTTATACGGCGATTGGCGAAGCGCGTTTTGCAGCTAAATTGAATAATGATATTTTCGACTGGATGACTATCGATGCGCGGCGCAATAAAAAGATGATCAGCGCTGCTGATTGGCAGCGGGGGCAGACGCTGAACATGAAAGAAGCGAGGCGAATTACCACGGGCATCGATGCGGGCGAGGTCGAGCACAAATACGATTACTCGGCGGTGCAGTTTGATATTCCCGCCTTTGGATGGTCCAGCACTCAGAAACACATCGGGCTCTGGTTCGTTAATCCCAGCATGGAATATCTGAGCGGGGGGGCAACCAAGCTGGAACTGACCAGCCATCGCGATATCAATCCCGGCGCGGCTCCGGTGCTGCTGAATTACTGGCGTGGGAGCCATTATGGGGGGAGCATTTGTGTGATTGCGAGCGGTGAAAATTGGGATAAAGTGATCGGGCCATTTTTGATTTATTGTAATAGCGGCGATTCGCCGGAGGGGATATGGAAAGATGCACTGGCTCAGGCCAGCGCGCAGGCGAAGCAATGGCCGTATGAGTGGGTGAATGGGGTTGATTATCCGCATGTGAATCAGCGCGCGACGGTGGTTGGAAAATTTGCACTCAGCGATCCGGAAGCGAAATCGCCGGTGCATTTGATGGTGGGGCTTGCTCATCCGGATTATGCGAGCTGGGATTGGCGGAGCCAGCGCATCAATGTGGATTGGCAACTCGACGCTAAAAATTATGAATTCTGGGTGCGCGGCGATGCATCTGGCAAGTTTCGTATTCCCGCTGTTCGGCCAGGGACGTACACGCTGCATGCGATTGCGGACAATGTGCTGGGAGAATTTGCGCTGGCGAATATTCAGGTAAAGGCTGGGCAGACGCTTGATCTGGGAACTTTGAACTGGCAGCCTGTGCGCTATGGCCGACAGCTTTGGGAAATTGGCATCCCGGATCGCACGGCAGGAGAATTTTTCCATGGAAATCATTACTGGCAGTGGGGGCTTTACAACGAATATGCGAAGGATTTTCCGCATGATGTGCATTTTGTGATCGGGCAAAGTGATTGGCATAAAGATTGGAACATCATGCAGGTGCCGCGGGCGAGTGATCAATCGGGGCGCGGATGGGGAGATGGGACGACGTGGTCGGTGGAATTTGCTTTGCCGGAGGCGCCGACGGGGCGAGCGACATTGCGCGTTGGATTGGCGGGGACAGAGGCGCGGCGGATTAATGTGGGGATCAATGGTAAACAGGCGGGGGTGATCGATCATTTGCTTAATACGACTGTCATTCATCGCGATGCGGATCGCGGGTATTGGCAGGAACGCGATGTGAGTTTTGATGCGTCGATGATGAAGCAAGGGAAAAATGTTCTCACGCTGAGTATTCCGGCGGGGCCGGTGACTGCGGGGATTGAATACGACTATTTGCGATTGGAGTTGGCGGATTCGGTGGCGATGAAGAATTGAACATTATCGCGGTAGAAGAGAAGTTCGCACAAAGATTTGTTTTTGGAGAACGAAATATGGTTCGGATTGTATTGTTGCTAATGGGTTTGAGTCTCGTGGTGGGTTGTCATTCGACGGTTTCTTCGCCGCCGGCAGATAAAACGACGCAACGAATGCCCACTCTCTTTCTCGTGGGCGATTCAACGATGAAGAATGGAACCAAGGGCCAGGTGGGTTGGGGACAAGTGATTGGGAAATATTTCGACGCGTCGAAAATTCATGTGGAGAATCATGCGATTGGGGGACGCAGCAGCCGGACGTTTATTACCGAAGGGCGATGGGATAAGGTTCTGGCGGAGGCCAAACCCGGCGATTATGTCATCATCCAGCTTGGGCATAATGATGGGGGGCCATTGGACGATCCGGCGCGCGCTCGCGGCACGATTCGCGGAATCGGGGATGAATCGAAACAGATTTTTAATCCGATTACCAAGCAGAATGAAGTCGTGCATACGTATGGCTGGTATATGCGGAAATATGTGGAGGATGCGCAGGGACATGGGATGATACCGATCATTTGTTCGCCGGTGCCGCACTGGCAGAACCATGTAATTGCGCCCGGTGAAGTTGAGAAGAGCGGGTATGTGCAATGGTCCCACGAGGTCGCCGAGCAGGAGCATTGCCTGTTTATTCCATTGAACAAAATCGTGATGAGCCATTGGGCGGGAATGCCAGCGGATCAGGTGCATTCGAAGTATTTTGCTGATCCACACACGCATAGCACGCCAGCGGGTGCGGAGCTGAATGCGCGGTGCGTGGTGGAAGGGATTCGGGGACTGAAGCATTGTGATTTGAAAAAATATTTGCTGGCGGGTTCGTAGGGAAAACCTTTATGAATCGAATTTGCTTAGTGATGGTCGTCGCGCTCGCTCTCTCCGTATCGCTGCGCGGCGCGACCCCGCCGAAGCAGTGGATTGATCCGGATACGGGGCATCGGATTATTCGCATCACCGATGAACCGGGAACGGGTAGCCTTTATTTTAATCAGAATGCTTATTCCAAAGATGGGAAGAAGCTGATTATCACGACGGCACATCGCGATATTGCGACGGTGGATTTGAGTAATTTCCACATGGAGATTGTGGTGAAGGGGCCGGTGAATGCGATTGTGACGGGACGGAAGACGGGGGATGTTTATTATCGCCGGCCGGATGGGATGATCTGTGCGACGAATCTGGATACGCATGCGACGCGGGAGATTGTGAATCTGCCGCGCGATGAAAGCGTGGCGACGATCAATGCAGATGAAACTTTGCTGGGCGGGGTGCGCACCGAGCGAGGAGGCAATGAGCCGTTCACTGTAAATGCACCACACGCAGCAACCGATGGGCATGAATGGACGTTTGCCGAGCGGAAAGAAATCTCCCTGCATGATCGGCTGCACATGCGCATTCCGATGGATCTGATTATGGTCGATACGGCCACGGGAAAAACGCATGTGCTGCTGCATAGCACGGATTGGCTGAATCACGTGCAGTTTTCGCCGAGTGATCCGACGCTGATGATGTTTTGTCATGAGGGGCCCTGGCATGAGGTGGATCGGATTTGGGTGATTCATACCGATGGTTCGGGGCTGATGAATATTCATAAGCGGACCATGAATATGGAAATTGCAGGGCACGAATTTTTCAGCGGGGATGGGAAGACGATTTGGTATGATTTGCAAACGCCGCGCGGGGAGGATTTCTGGGTGGCGGGGTATGAGTTGGGGACGGGAAAGCGCACGTGGTACCACCTGCAGCGGAATGAGTGGTCGGTGCATTACAACGTGTCGCCGGATGGGAAACTATTCGCTGGCGATGGGGGGGATTCGGAAATGGTGGCGCATGCGCCGGCTGGAAAATGGATTTATTTGTTTCGGCCGGAGGCCATTCCGGATGTGGCGGGGATTAAAGCGCCGGATGCGGGATCGCTGATTCATCCGGGAGTTTTTCGCGCCGAGCGCTTGGTAAATATGGGGAAGCACGAATATCACCTGGAGCCGAATGTGACGTTTTCGCCGGATATGAAATATGTGATTTTTCGGTCGAATATGTTTGGGGGGGAATATGTTTTTGCGGTTGAGATTGAAAGCAGGGACAAGGGACAAGACGGGAAGGCGGCAAGAGAAATGCAAATGCCCTCGTCACTGAAGTGACGAGGCCGTCGGGAAACTGGATGCTCTCTCTGCTCCTTCCTTGGGTATATGGGAGGAAATGAGCGGGATTATTTTTTTGATGTGGAATGGAGAACGATTGCGGGGCCGATCTTGGTTTGGATGGTTAGGCCATTGAAATTCAAGTTGTCGGTGTGACTGATGCCCAGGCCGCGGTCGGAGGAGATGTGGACGTTAACGAATTGCACGTCGGAGATGGGGCTATTGGGTAGGCCATAGATGATGCCAGCGGTGGGGCAATCAGTGGCGGAGAGGTTGAGGATGTGGATGTTGCGCACGTGTGGGGTGCCTAATGCGGCGGGAACGCGGGCAGCGAATTTGGGGTCGACGGATTTTTTCCAGTCGTCGCCGCCCCAGGTGAGGTTGATTTCGATGGGGGAGCGGACGTTTTTGGCAGTGATGTTCTGATAGGTAATGTCTTCGACCACGCCGCCGCAACCCGGCATGCTCTTGATGCGCACCGCAGCGCCGCTGCCATCGAACGTGCAATGATCCACCAGCACATGGCGAATTCCGCCTGCGGTTTCGGAGCCCATCGCGACACCGCCGCCGGCGCCGAAATGGCAATCGCGGATGGTGATGTTTTCGGAGGGTTTATTGACACGCAAGCCGTCGGCGTCGCGGCCGGCTTTCACGGAGATGTTGTCGTCGTCGCAGGCGATATCGCAATGAGCGATGGAGATGTCGTTGCTGGAATCAACATCGATGCCATCGGAACTGGGGGCTTTGCGCGGGGCGCGGATGGTCAGGCCATCGACTCGAATGTGGTTGCTATACAGCAGATGCAGTGTCCAGAAAGGGGGATTTTGCAGAGTGAGTTTGGAGATACTGGAATCCTGGCAGCGCGTGAAGCAGACTAAGCGCGGGCGGAGGACTTTGAAATCGATTCCGCGGCCGTATTGCTGGCGCATTTTCCAGAAATAGTCCCACCATTTTTTTCCCGAGCCGTCGATGGTGCCCTCGCCGGTGATGCAGGTATGTTGGCAATCAATGGCATTGATCAGCGCTGCGGGGTGGGGCATTTCCAGGCCGCCGATGCGCGTATTGATGATCGGATATTCGCCGTCGTTTTCCGTGCCCTTAATGGTTGCGCCATGATCGATCTTCAAGGTCATATCGCTTTTGAGATAAAGCGAGCCGCTGATATAGGTGCCGCGGGTGAGCTCGACCACGCCGCCTTTAGGGCATGAATTTATCGCGTGCTGGATCACCGCAGTTTCATCCGTCATGCCCGTAGACCGCACCTGCACCACCCGCTGAGATGCAGTACATCCAGCAAGGAAAACCAGAAGGGAAACCGCGCATAGGCATCTTGTCATAATTTTCATGGGAATTATCATGGTAATTAGTTTTCGCGTAAGGGCAATTGGAGGAACGATTTGCTGATCCTGGGGTTGCATATCCTCGATGCGGGCATTTTGGTGGGGTTCTTGATTTTGACGCTCGGCGTTGGCGTGTGGGCGTCGCGCACGGTGCAGAAAGAATCTGATTTTTTCCTGGGGGGCCGGCGGCTTGGGAGGGTGCTGCAATTTTTTCTGAATTTTGGCAACGCCACGGATACCACCGGGGCGATTTCGGTTTCGCGCGAAGTCTTTCGGCAGGGGGCCGGAGGAATCTGGATCGGGTTGCAGACGCTCTTTATTACGCCGTTTTTTTGGTTTACGCAGCCGTGGTTTCGCCGGGCGCGGCTGACCACGATGTCGGATCTCTTTGTCGATCGCTTTGGCAGTCAGGGGCTCGCGGCGGCGTACGCCGCGTTCAATATTTTTATCGCGCTGTTCACCATGGGGATGGGAAATGTCGCCACGTACAAAGCGGCCAGCGCGATGATGATCAAGCCGGCGGAGAAATATTCCATTCAAGAAGCGCGGCAGGTAGCGGAGTATCGGGAATATCGGGATCTGCAAAATAAGGCGGATCGCGGAGTGCTGCCGACGCCCCAAAAGCATCGCTTCGAATATCTGAGTGATTTGAATAAACGCGGCGATCTCCGGGCTTTTATTTCGTGGGTGCAGCCACTGCCGTTCTATGTGATTTATTCTTCTATCATTGCTATTTATATTATTCTCGGCGGGCTCAAGGCGGCGGCGGTGTCGGATGCGATCCAGGGGCTGCTCATTGTCACAATGAGTGTGCTGATGATTCCGATGGGGTTAAAGCAAGTGGGCGGATTCCATGGCCTGCATGAGATCGTGCCGGCGTATAAATTTGCGCTCTTTGGCAGCGAGGCAATGAGCGAATACACGTGGTATTCGATTTTCGCGATCACGTTTGCGAGCTTGGTGCAGATTATCGGTTTGCTCCACAACATGTCGGCGGCGGGGTCGGCGACCAATGAAGACACCGCGCGCTTCGGCATGATCGCCGGAGGATTTACCAAGCGGGTGATTTTGATTGCGTGGATGCTGTGCGGGCTCTTGGCGATTGGCGTACTGCGCGGCGGACTCGCCGATCCGGATAATGCCTGGGGGAGCTTGTCCGAAGCGCTGCTGGGGCCTGGGTTGATTGGGTTTATGCTGGCGGGGATTGTGCTGGGGCATATGCCGAGCGTGGGGCTGAGCGCGGTGGCGGTCTCGGCGCTGGCGACGAAAAATTTGTATGAGCCGGCCGTGAAGGCTAAATCCGCCAAACATTACTTGCGTGTAGGGCAGATCGCGGTGGCGGGCGTGCTGGTCATGGCCGTCGTGTTTGCGCTGCTGTTTTCCAATGTGCTGGAGATGGTGACGATGATGATCACCTTCAACACTTTTTTCGGAGCGGCCGTGTTTTTGATTTTTTTCTGGAGAAGATTGACCGCGAAGGCGATCTGGATCGGGCTGATGGTTTGGGTGGTGCTCATTGGAATTGTGCCGTGGGCGTTGCCGCACGTTCCAGCGCTGGCGAGGCAGCCGATGCTTTTAGCGCAGACGACGAGACGGGCGATTGAGGTGCTTGGCGGAGCGAATGCAGCGGATGTGGCGGCGGGGGTAGCGAAAAAAATTGGGGAGCCGATCCGCAAGGAGCATGTGCAACTGCCAGCTTCGGTCTATTTTGATAGCGTGGCGCATGTCGATCCGAAAGATGCGAACTCGCCGATGGAGGGACTGGGGCGGTTTAATGTGGAAGTATTTTTGATTGGGTTGCTGGGAGTGCCGGTGACGCATTTTACGCCGGCGGGGTTGGTAGCGACGCATTGGTTGTTTGATGGGCTGTTTCCGTTTATGGAGTTGATGGTCTTGAGTTGGCTGACCTCGCTGCGGACAGCTGCGGATGTGGATGGGTTCTATGCGAAGATGAAAACGCCGGTGGCGCCGACGCCGGAGCAGGACCGCGAGCGAGTGGCAGAGAGCTATGCCGAGCCGAGGCAGTTTGAGCATTTGAAATTGTTTCCGGGGAGCAATTGGGAATTTACCAGGTGGTGCAAAAAAGATTACGCCGGGTTTTTTGGTTGCTGGGTGATTGTTGGGGCAATTTTGCTGCTGCTTTGGGGTGTGGTAAGCGTTGGAGGATAACGATGAAACGAACCGCGATTAGTTTGGCGCTGATGATTTTGGCTGGTTGCGCGCACCAAACAAATCCGTGGCCGACACCGACCATGGCGAATCGGCCGTGGACGCGCTGGTGGTGGCTGGGCAGCGCGGTGGATGAAAAGAATCTCGGCGATCTGCTGCGGCAATACCACGATGCCGGCCTGGGTGGCGTGGAGATTTGTCCTATCTACGGGGCGATCGGCTACGAGAATCGCTACATCGATTTTCTCTCGCCGCGCTGGATGCACATGCTGGCGACGACCTGCCAGGATGCGAACCAACTGGGGATGGGTGTGGATCTGACCGATGGAACGGGCTGGCCCGACGGCGGTCCGTGGGTAACCGAGCATGATGCATCATCAAAACTGTTTCTGAAAACCTTGACCGTGAATGGCGGGAGTGATTGGCGAAATGAACTCGCGATGAAGCACGGCCATCTGGCGTGCGCGATTGCGATCAATGAAGCGGGTGAGCAGCGCGATGTAACCAACCAACCCGAGCTATCGCGCGGCTGGTGGAAGATTTATGCATTGATTGCGCAGCAGCCCGTGCAGAAAGTAAAACGCGCAGCGCCCGGCGGAGAGGGAAATGTGCTCGATCCATTTTCGCCGGCAGCCATGCGCGATTATCTGCATAAATTTGATCAAGCGTTCGCGGATTATCACGGGCCCATGCCGGAGGGGCATTTTCATGATTCGTACGAATATTACGGCGCAAGCTGGACGCCGCGATTTCTGGAAGAATTCAAAAATCGACGCGGCTACGACCTGCGCGAGCATATGCCCGCATTTTTCGGAGAGGGGGATAAAGACACGACGGCGCGCCTGATGCACGATTATCGCCAGACCGTTGCGGAGCTGCACTTGGCATACATTTCCACCTGGACGCAGTGGGCGCATACGCATCATGGCATAACGCGCGAGCAGGCGCACGGATCGCCAGCGAATCTGCTGGATGTATACGCTGCAGCCGATATTCCTGAAACTGAGGTGGAATGGCGCACGCCGATTGAAAAGCAGACGCCGATGTTGAAATTCGCCTCGTCAGCTGCGCATGTGACGGGCAAGCCACTGACTTCTTCGGAAACTTTTACCTGGGCCGGAGAGCATTTCCAGGTTTCGCTCGCCAGTCTCAAACCGACTGCGGATTATCTTTTCTGCTGCGGGATCAATCATATTTTTCTGCACGGGATTCCGTATTCTCCCAATGATGTGAATTGGCCGGGATGGTTGTTCTATGCCTCGGTCAATTTTGGACCGCAAGGAGGGCTGTGGCACGATCTGCCGGCTATGCTGGCCTATATCACGCGCTGCCAGTCGCTGCTTCAGGCAGGAAAATCATCCAACGATGCGCTGCTCTATTTCCCGGTCGATGATATTTGGCAAGAGTCGGATGAGCCGCGCGTGATTCAATTCACCACGCCGGGCAAATGGATGTGGGATCAGCCGTTTTACGCATTGGCGATGAAGCTGTGGCAGCGTGGTTTTGGATTCGATGAAGTATCCGATGCACAACTAAGCGCCGCGAATGTGGACGGCGGCAAAATCATTCTGGGCGGCAATGCATATCGCGTGCTGGTAGTGCCGACGTGCAAATATATGCCTGCGACAACGATGCGGAAATTAGCTGATCTGGCGGAGCAGGGGGGGAGAATTGTGATAGAAAAGACGCTCGCGGCGCAGACGCCAGGTTTGGCTAATGGTGTTGATGGGCGGGAAGAATTGACCGAGGCGCGACAGCAATTGCTGGGCTCCCGGTCGTGCGCCATTGCCGCCGATGAGGAAATAGAAAAAGCGATACAAGTCAGCGGAGTCCAACGTGAATCGCTGGTCGATTCTGGTTTACTTTTCGTGCGGCGAATCAAAGCGGATGGATTCACCTATTTCCTTACCAATCATTCCGACCAACCCATCAATGGGTGGATCCCGCTCGCAACACCCTGCGAATCGGCGGAGATTCTTGATCCGCTCTTTGATGATCGCGCTGGGCTGGCAGCAGTGCGCAAAAAACAAAATAGCTCAGAAATTTATTTGCAAATGGCGCCGGGCAAATCGCTGATTATCAAAACATCGCAAACTCGTAATGCATCTTCAGCTCAGAACGTCTCGACTCCGTGGACATATTGGCGAGCTACCGGCAATACATCCCCTATCGCCGGCACGTGGCGCATCCATTTTCTGCAAGGCGGTCCGGTTTTACCCGCAGACTTTTCCACCGGTCATCTCGCCTCGTGGACAACTCTCGGTAATAGCGAAGCCAAACGATTTGCGGGTACGGCTCGCTACAGCATCGAATTCATCAAACCATCGGATAAAAACGATGATTGGGTCCTCGATATTGGAAAAGTTTGCGACAGCGCCCGCGTGCGCATCAATGGTAAGGAAATCGGAACGCTCTGGTGCCAGCCCTTTGCGCTACATGTGGGGAAGTATCTGAAAAAAGGAAGCAATCTATTGGAAATCGATGTGACCAATCTCGCAGCCAATCGCATTGCCGATCTGGATCGTCGCGACGTGCACTGGAAATCCTTCCATGAGATTAATTTCGTCGACCGCAATTATGAGCCGTTCGATGCATCGCATTGGCCTGAGCGCGATTCGGGATTAATCGGGCCGGTGAAATTGATCGGACTGAAGAAAATGCAACCTAAGGGATAATTGAGCAGGGGACTTATGCAGCGAATCAGGCTCGAATGGATCATCGTCTTGATGTTGGCTTGCACAACGCTTGCGCAAAATGTGCGACGAGAGTGGAAGCTGGAATTTGGCACGAGCCATCCGTTGCCAGGATTCGTCGGCGTGCATGGCGATGAGATGTATAGCGCAAAAAGAGGTTATGGCTTTGAGCCAGGCGCGGTGATGCAAGAAGCGAAGGATGGATGCTGGAGCGAGAAGCCATTTTATTTTTCGATTGCGTTGCCCGAGGGTAACTATCGAGTGCGGATAACGCTCGGCGGGGAAAAGGAATCAACGACCACGGTCAAAGCTGAGTTGCGGCGTTTAATGCTGGAGAACATTCATACGCAACCCGCGGAAACGGTAAGCCGAAATTTCTGTGTGAACATTCGCACGCCAAAGATTGCGGGCGATGGCACGGTGCATCTGAAGCCCCGCGAGAAGCAAACGGAGATGTGGGACTGGGATGATAAATTAACGCTCGAATTTGATGGAGAAAATCCTGGCGTGGTGGGGGTAGAAATCTCGCCGGCGGATGATTTGCCAGTGATTTATCTTCTCGGTGATTCCACGGTGTGCGATCAACCCAGCGAACCCTGGAATAGTTGGGGCCAGATGCTGCCGAGGTTTTTCAAACCAGAGGTCGTGGTCGCGAATAATGCCGAGTCCGGCGAATCTTTGCGAAGTTCACTCGCTGCCCATCGCCTCGATAAGGTGCTCAGCACCATGAAGGAGGGCGATTATCTGTTCATCCAATACGGCCACAACGACATGAAAGAAAAAGGCCCCGGCGTCGGCGCGTTCACTACTTATAAATCAGACCTCGAATTCTTCGTCGATCAGACCCGCAAACACGGCGGCACTCCCGTGCTCATCACTTCAATGGAGCGCAAAGCTGGCGTTCTGCATGATACGCTGGGCGATTACCCGGCTGCTGTTCGCAAGGTCGCTGGAGAGAAGAATGTCGCTTTGATAGACCTGAACGCCATGAGCAAAAAATTCTATCGGGCACTTGGGACGGATTTAAGCAAAGCCTTCGTCGATGGCACGCACCACAATAATTATGGCAGCTACGAACTAGCCAAATGCGTGATTGAAGGGATTCGCCAGGATCATCTTCCAATTGCAAAATATATTGTCGATGGTGTGTTGCCGTTTGATCCATCGCATCCTGATGCGATTGCGACATTCAATATTCCGGCGAGCGCTCGAAAGGATGCCGCCAAGCCGTTGGGGAATTGAAATTACCAAAATCCATCGCCAGTGAAGTGGCGAGGCCGTAAGGGATTGGTATTATGTTGCCTGAATTATTTTCACATCGCAAAAAAATAGGAAGGAAAACTGGTCATGCGGAGATTTGGAATCGCGGCGATTGTTGGGTTAATAGCGGGTAGCGTATGGGCGGCTGATCCCGGGTTAACCATTCATGTCGATCAACCCGGCGCGGCCATCAGCCCCATGATGTATGGCCTGATGACCGAAGAAATCAACCATTCCTATGACGGTGGCCTTTACGCTGAGCTGATTCAAAACCGCATCTTTGCAGATAATCCCGACACTGCTGTTCATTGGGCCGCAGTGCAGGACAACGGAAGTGGAACAATTGCGCTGGATGAAAACGATCCTGTAAACGATGTGGCGCTCAAGCGCAGTTTGCGCGTGGATGTCTCGCAAGTTTCCAAACATGGCTTCGTTGGCGTCGCTAACGATGGCTATTGGGGAATCGCAGTTTCACCCTCCACGGAATATCGCGGCTCTTTCTACGCGCGGGCGAGCCAAAATTTCCACGGCACTTTGCAAGTCTCGCTCCAAAGCGATGACGGTAGCAAAATCCTGGCGAGCATCAAAGTCGGGCCTGTCGGCTCTGATTGGAAAAAATACGAATTCACGTTCAAAACTGGTAAGGACGTAATTCCGTCGCAGAAAAATCGATTTGTTATCTCGGCGGACCAGACGGGCTCATTCTGGCTCAGTCTCGTGTCGCTTTTTCCACCTACGTATGATAATCGTCCCAACGGAAATCGAATTGACCTGATGCGCATCCTCGGGCAGATGGAACCTGCCTTTCTGCGTCTTCCTGGTGGAAACTATCTCGAAGGCAATGAGATCGATGAGCGCTTCAACTGGTACAAAACCATCGGCCCGCTCGAGGATCGACCTGGCCATCAAGGGCCGTGGGGATATCGCTCCAGTGACGGCATGGGATTGCTGGAATTTCTCGACTGGTGCGAAGACCTGCATATGGACCCCGTGCTGGGGATTTATGCTGGATATTCGCTGCATGGCGTCCATGTCGATCCGGGTGAAAAGCTTGATCCCTACGTGCGCGAAGCGATGGATGAACTCGAATATGTCACGGGCGATACCAGCACGCGCTGGGGAAGAGAACGCGCCAAAGATGGGCATCCCAAGCCTTTCACGCTGCGCTATGTCGAAATCGGCAACGAAGATTGGTTCGACCGATCTGGCTCATATCCGATTCGCTTCGCGCAATTTTACGATGCGATCAAAGCCAAATATCCGCAGATGCAATTGATCTCCACCGCTCCGCTGCATACCCGTCGCCCTGATGTGGTGGATGATCATTACTATCATTCGGCGAGGTGGTTCGAGAGCAATGTGCATCATTACGATAATTATCCGCGCACGGGGCCGAAAATTTTTGTAGGCGAATGGGCCACGCAGGAAGGCCAGCCGACGCCGGATATGAATGCTGCTCTTGGCGATGCGGCGTGGATGACCGGCATGGAGCGAAATTGCGATGTGGTGATCATGGCTTCCTATGCTCCGCTTTTCGTGAATGTGCACGAAGGGGGGAGGCAGTGGGGGACTAATTTGATCGGGTATAACGGCCTGACGACTTTCGGTTCTCCATCCTACTACGCACAGCGCATGTTCATGCGCAACCGGGGCGATGTTCTCCTCCCTGTCGATCTGCAAACCAACACTGCTGACATGGCCCCGCCCGCTCCTTCCGGCGGCGTCGGCATCGCAACGTGGGGTACTCAAGCTGAATTTAAAGATGTGCAAGTAACCAGCGGCGATACCACTTTGTACAAAGCAGATTTCTCGCGCGGCATGCGCGGGTGGCACACGCGCGTGCACCATTGGCGCCGGTCCGGTGATGGTGCTATCCAGCAGACTGGCAATGATCGGCCCGATCAGGCCACCACTGGTGATGATTCATGGACAGACTATACCTACACGCTTAAAGCCAAAAAAATTAGCGGCGCCGAAGGATTCCTGGTTCTATTCCACTATCAGGATCGCAGCAATTTCATCGCCTGGAATCTCGGTGGCTGGGACAATTCCCGCTCTGCTCTCGTGCAGACCAACGATGGCGAAAACACTGAGATCGGCGAATCCTCGCCTGTTACCATCGATGCGGATAAGTGGTACGACATCCGCATCGAATTACATGGCCGGGAGATTCGCTGCTATCTGGATGGAAAACTTATCACGCAGGCTACTGCCCAGAATGAACCCGCCGTGCCCGCGGTCTTCGCCACCGCCAGCCGTGATAATTCGGATGGCGATGTGATTTTAAAAGTCGTGAACGCGAGCGACGATGCACAAACCTTGCAGATCAAATTGGAAGGCGTGAATGGAGTTTCGAAGAATGCAGTTGTGGAAATGATCACCGGCAACCGTCAGGATATGAATTCAATTGACGATCCGGCCAAGGTGATTCCACAACGCTGCGATATTCACGATGCTGCGACGGAATTCAACCACGAATTTCCCGCGCGATCTGTAACAGTAATGCGGGTGAAAATTAAATAATTTCTTGGTCCAAGCTATGCATAGAGCCCCGCATGTACGCGGGGCTTTTTTATTGCCGCTTGGGTTTCCGTCTTGAAATAACTATCAGAGCACTAATCCCCACGATGCCGGTGGGTTCGGGGACGAATTTCTCATTTGCACTGAATCCCACCGCATCATCTGCATCAATCTGTGAATTTGCCCCGGTGATATATTCATAGTCGTACCATCCTGTGGTGCTGGGCGCGGCTGAGGTATTGGTTATCTCCATGCGCAGAGCATCGTACATCACGCCATCGCTCTGGCTCACGCCAAAGGTGAATTGGTCCAATTGCCCGGCAGCATTCAAGTCGCTGGTGGGAAATTGGAAGACTAGAAACTGATATACGCCGGCATCGCCGCTGCGCACCATGGGATCGCTTGCTACCGAGATTGGCGTATTGCTCGCACCGCCGTAATGCCAGATTTCCTCATGGCCGTTGAGCGTTACGACCAGGCTGGCTTCCACTGCAGCTAATCCGACTGAAAGCACCACATATTGTCCCTGGTTCAGCTGGGTCTGCGTGCAGGCGAAATTCACATCCCAGGGGGAGCCGGAATAAGTTGCGGGGCCGCCTGCATCTTTTACATATTGCGGGGCGACGTTTGCGTAATTGTCTGTCGTGCCATTGCTCGCATCGTAAAGGCCGGGGTCAAATTTTCCCCATTGGTTCGCGATCCATTTCTGGGGATTATTTGTTGCTGGCGTGCTGCCTACCGCGGTTGCGTAATACACCACCTGGCCCGGCGTGCCGAGTGCTTGCTCTTCGGCCCAGTAGTCGTAATTTCCGTAGTATTGCCGCAGGTCGCCGCCTTGGGTTACGCCATCGGTGCTGCTGGTATTGGTTCCGTTGAGAAATTCGTGCGCGGATCGGTCCGGGGTGCCGATGGTCCAGATCGGGGAAAACTTGCTGAAATTCTCGGGGGTAAATTTCAAATTTTGCGGCAGGGCGATTTGATTTCCTATCACCTGCACTCCATCGACGCGGGTTTCGCCCCATTGGCCGAGTTGATAGAGCGTGAGCCGATAGGTTCCGGGGACGATATTGGAGATGGTTGCGGTGCCATTGCTGGAGAGCTGCGCCCAATATTGATTGCCGCTATTGGACTCCTGGAAACTTTTATTTGGATCGGAAAGCACGACGGTGTTGTTCGTGGTATTGGTGCTCCAGCCGGCGGAGTTGCTTGCGGTGATCTGCATGCTGCCGCGCTGGTTGGTTGGCACGTAACCATTGGCGATCAATTCCGCATCGGTGTTGTAATCACTCTCCAGGCCGTCCATGCTGCTGATTGCATCCTGCTCCAGCTGCGTTCCGCTTTCGCCATTGGTTGCGACGAAGCGAAAATCATAAGGCCCGAACAGACGGCTTGAATTCACTCCCTGCGGCGGCGTGTACGCGTAATTCGGATCGCTGGTTGCGTAATGATCGGATAGGAATTCGATCATCGCGATGTTGTTGGTGAATTGCAGGTTCTGCTTGGTCGGGCCGCCGGTCATGGTGTCCATGCCGGTGAAGATTGCCGACACGGAATAGTTTGAGCCGTATTCGGTATTCGCCTGCAGGAACTGCGTGTAGGACGAATAATCATATTTTGTGTAAAAATTTCCACCCCAGTCGCCGGCCAATCCGCTGCCGGACAAATCCGTGGTCGCATCCTGCACGCCTCGGCCGGCCTGGGCGCTCACCGTGGAAAACTGCGAGGCATTATCCAATGTCGAAGTTTGCAGCCCGGGATTGTTTGGCCCGACATTTTCCTGGACCGTGTTATAAAACTGATTCGGATTCACCCGCGCCAGGAATTGCCCCTGCCCCACGCTGGTGGCGGGGTCGGTCGCGGAATGGTTCAGCACCTCGTAACACACGATATTCGGATCATTGTTGAACATCACATAATGAAACGAATAGGTGAGCGGATTGGTGCTCGTGCCGGTGGAAGCGGTGGTGGTCCAGAAATCGATATAGCTGCTGGTTTGCTGCACTCCGAATGTTTGCGCGCCGCTGCCGAACGGGGTGCCGGCAAATTCGGGGTAAAGATTGGAATTGCTCGGATCGAGAATATTTCCGCTGCTGCCGATCGCTACGGAGGTAATTTTCCCTCCTGCCGGGTCATAAACCACATTCAGATCGCCATTGCTGATAGCCCAATCCGCGCTGCTGTGTTCTGAGAGCGTGATGGTTGCGGATGCTGGCAATCCTGACATGCACACCGCTCCCGCAGCCATAACAGCCATCCACCGATATTTTCTTCGCATCTTCAACATCCCCGCTTCTCTCCTTGCTAATGAGAATTGATGAAAATAATATGCAACTACCACCCGCCAATTGCAAATAATTTATCGCTAAGTGAAAATAAATTGGCTATGAAATTCCTTCCCCTTGCGCGTTACGCCGAAGCAAAGCGGCGGGATCACTCTCCAAATGTAAAAAACCTTTTAGAAAAACCCGTAGCATGGGCGTCTCGCCCATGTAACCGCCTGAGAAACATGGGCGAGACGCCCATGCTACGGATTAAAATAGCAGTTTTGAAACAGCGTCTAACCATTTTCGTGATTTCCCTTTTCCTTTGCATCCCCACTTTCGCATCCCCACCGGCTACCCAGCCGCACTTTTATCAATTTGCTCCCACGCCTCCCATGGGCTGGAACTCGTGGGACTGTTTTGGAGCGGGCGTTACGGAATCGGAGGTGCTCGCCAACGCGGATTTCATGGCTACCAATCTCAAATCTCATGGGTGGAATCTCGTCACTATTGATATCCAATGGTACGAGCCGCTGGCTCATACCGACCAATATCGCCTGCACGCGCTTCTACAGATGGATGCTTATGGCCGTCTGCTTCCGGCGCCCAATCGTTTTCCATCCACGGCTGCTTCGCATTCGTTCAAGCCCATCGCAGACATGCTGCATGCACGCGGCCTGAAATTCGGCGTCCACCTTCTCCGCGGCATTCCCCGCCAGGCGGTCGCACAAAACCTTCCCATTCTCGGCACGTCATTTCATGCCCGCGATATCGCAAACACTCACGACATGTGCCGATGGAACACGGATATGTATGGCGTGGATATGTCCCGTCCGGGGGCTCAGGAATACTACAATTCCGTCTTTGCGCTCTTGGCTTCCTGGGGCGTCGATTTTGTAAAAGTCGACGATCTTTCGTCTCCCTATCATGCCGCCGAGATTGAAGCGATTCGCCGGGCGATCGACAACACTGGCCGTCCGATTATTCTCTCTACGTCTCCCGGCGCCACGCCTTTGGATGAGGGGATGCATATTTCCCGCAACGCTAATATGTGGCGAGTCAGCGACGATTTCTGGGATTCCTGGCCTTCTCTCTATGAACAATTCGCCCGCCTGGATGCCTGGACCCCATACCGCGCGTCCGGCCATTTCCCCGATGCCGACATGCTCCCCCTCGGCAACATCCGTACCTGGTCGCTGCACGATCATCAAACCCATTTCACCCACAACGAGCAGATCACCCTAATGACTCTCTGGTGCATCGCCCGTTCGCCGCTGATCATTGGTGCTAATCTTCCTAAGTGTGATTCATTTACTCTTTCACTGCTGACCAATGACGCTGTCCTGGCTGTGGATCAGCAATCCACCAACAATCACCAGCTCCTTCGCACGCCAACCTGTATCGTTTGGGCTGCGGATGTGCCGCATTCTCGCGATAAATACTTGGCTGTTTTTAATATCACTGACCAATCCCACAAAATCTCCATCCCGCTTTCGCCTCTCATCTTTGTGCCGCAGCTCACAGTGATTGATCTTTGGACCCATCAGACCTTCACCGTGACCTCGGATTTTATCTCCGCAAATCTCCTTCCCCACGCTGCGAAACTTTATCGCCTTACTCCTCAATTGGACGAAAAACCATAATCTGCGTCGCGCCATGGACGCCTATAATCTCCCGGTGCATCCCGCTTTTAGTAAATGGCGAAATTTCCCAACGCGCGCCTTCACCCTGGTCGAATTGCTGGTCGTGATCGGAATTATTGCGCTTTTAATGGGCCTGCTTCTTCCCACGCTAAATAAAGCGCGCAAGCAAGCGAGCATAGTCGCCTGCGCATCCAATCTTCGGCAAATCGGCATGGGATGGAATGCCTATCTATCCAATAGCCGTGGCCGATTTCCTCCCTGGGTTACCAACCTGCAATGGCTTTACGGCGGCTGCGACCCCTCGCTCGTCAATTTAAGCCCTACACAAAAAATCTACTTCCAGGATGGCCGCCCCTTAAATCCGTTCCTAGCCGCCAAATACACCAACGAAAACCGTGCCCTGATCTTTCGTTGCCCACTCGATCAACCCATTGCTAATCCCTACACCGGCGATTCTTTAACTGAAGGCCAAAACACGTTCGATTATTTTGGCAACTCGTACGTAATGAATCAAAATCTGCTGGTTAATCAAGCGCCGGGCACCAACCCTCCGGTCTACATCTCAGTCACCACATCAATGGTGCAATTCCCGACCTCGCAGGAAGTTCTCGCTGGCGATTGTGCGTGGTATTATCTGATTAACAGCTCTCGCTATAACGCCGATTTTCATCACACCGCCCCGTATACCAACTTGTTATTCCTGGATACCCACGTTGCGCAAACTAAAGTTGTTGCCAACTCCGACGTCACGCCAGACTATGCTTTTATTTTGGCTCCTCAGTAATATCATGTAATCCTTGGCCCAGTTTTTATGGACAAAACCAAAGCTGCCGCTCTTTACCAGAAAGCACTGAAGCACTTTTCCGCCGGACAGATTTCTCAAGGCCGCCAGGCTTCTCAGGAGGCGCTGAAGCTCGACAAGTACCAGCCCTTTGCCCCGTATTTGCTGGCCATGATGGCGTTTCAAGAACGTGATTTCAGCCATCGATTTGTGTCCGCGAGCTATCCGGATTTACAGCTCGGATTCGTTTTTTCATACTTTGGCGGCATCTCTGCGTCTCAGTGGCCGTCTGAATGAAGCGACTATGCCGATACTGCCGCCACAATCTGCGCACTGGACCTGGTTATTTCTGTCGATACTTCCGTCGCTCATTTAGCGGGAGCGCTAGGCTGCCCGGGTTGGACCATGCGCCCTTATCACAGCGATTGGCGCTGGCAACGAGATGCTCCAGCCACCCCTTGGTACTCCACCGTCCGCTTTTTCTACGATTGTTGGGATACGGTCATCACCAATGTAGCAACTGCGATAAGCCTATTGGTGGAGCATAAAAGCTGTCATGGAGTCATGGATAAAAGAAAACCGCCCACTTTGCAGTGGGCGGTTTAAATTCAAATAAAACTTTGCTTTCAGAACCAATTAGGCTTTGCGACGACGGGCAACAAGGCCCATAGCGCCAAGACCGAGCAAGCTCAAAGATGCAGGCTCAGGGACAGAAACAATAATGGTAGCATCGGGCAGCGAGCTCATAGCACCAACAGTAGCGCCATTGACCGCCGCATCACCAGCACCAAAATTAATACCGGGGCCACCAAGACCCGATTCGTAAGAAATGGTGGCGGTGCCGACTTGGAAGAAA
>DASXDR010000104.1:0-41817 GCA_036490535.1 Tepidisphaeraceae bacterium
GCAATTTCCCATCCATCATCAATGGGGTTGGTCGGGGCGCCCAGTTTGTTGTAGGCCCAGAAGATGGTTGGAATAATCGCACCGCGGTTGTCATTGGAATAACGAAGCGCAGCGAGCGATATCTGGCGAAGATTCGAGGCGCACTGAATTTGCCGAGCGGAGCGGCGGGCCTTGGTCAGCGAGGGCAGAAGAATGGATATCAGCAGAGCGATGATACCAATGACCACCAGAAGCTCGACAAGGGTGAAGGCTTGCTGGTCGGCGCGGTTACAGGTGATGGGCTGCCGCATCTTTTTATCTCCCGAAATGTGCGGAACGGATCAGCCTTTTTTCAGGCGTTTTTGTTTTTTGAAACTGCACAATGACGCGAACTCGCTCCGCAGCGATTGATGGTCAAAGTATGCGTTGGTAGCGAGGCAAATGTCGATGCGCGGGGGGAGTATCTGTTGTCGAATTGTCGCGAAGCCTATGATGTATTGCGGTCTACAGGGATATTGGGATGAAAATCATGTCGGATCGACAACTACCGCCGGTGGAACGATGGGTGCCTTTCGAGCGCTTGACGCCGCGGCGGGTATACAACTTGCCGCTCGAGCATATCAGGCCGGTAATTCATCTGGCGCATTACTGGGATTTACTGCCCGAAACGCCGGATCGGCGCATCATTGTGGATCATGAATTGATCCTCCCCATGAAGGGCGGGGGAATGATTGAGATGGAAAGTGGCTCAGTAAAATATCAGGCGGGGGAGCTGCTCTATTTTCCGCCATTCTTGCCGCATACGGTGAAACGCATTCCAGGGATTAATGGCGAGCATCTGGCGGTGCATTTTGATTGGGCGCCGCATGTGCCCAAGAGAGAACAGCTGGAAATGAGGCGGGCTTATGAGGTTCGCCTGGCAGGGGGAGTGGAGATACCAGCACGGCATCCATTGCCGGCGGGGCATCGCGTGGAGCGGGAATTCTGGAATGTAGTGCGCGGATGGTCCTCAGGTGAAGCGCTGGGGAGATTCGAAGCGATGGCGGCGCTGACGAGCATGATCGCCTGGATTTTGCGGGATGCCAGCCAGGTGACGAACAGTAATCCGTCGGAGCTGCGCAATCGAGAACGCGTGGATCGGGTCGTGGCGTACGCGAAAAAGAATCTGACGCGAAGTTTCTCGGCGGATGAATTGGCGGATGTGGCAGGGGTGAGCAGGGGGCGATTGACGGCTTTGTTCCGTAGCGCGACGGGATATAGCCTGTCGGAGCATATTCGCCTCTTGCGCATCGATGAGGCTAAGCGATTGTTGGCGGATATGGATTTGTCGGTGAAGGAGATCGCCGCCAAGACGGGGTTCGCGGACGTCTATCATTTCAGTCATGCCTTTACGAAACTGGTGGGATTGTCGGCGACGCAGTATCGGCAGCTGCTGCTGACGAATCGGCGCTGATCTCCTGTCCAAATTGACTTACACATCAATTTATTTGGCTTGATGTAACGGATCGACAACAGATTCGCGGGGGGCGCATCGACATGTTGGGCGGGTTTGAGGCAGATTTACTTCAAGCATTTTTGGTGGATGGGAGCAAGAGCATATGCGGCATCAGGAACGGCCAGTTTTTTTGCCAACGGGCACAGCCAGGCGGGCGCGCCACGCGGTGGGCGAGATGCCCAGGCGCGACTTGAATGCCGCGGAGAGATGGAACGGCGTGTCGAAGCCCAGCGAATCGGCGATTTCTTTTACGGAAAGCGAAGTGCTGGCCAGGAGATTCTGTGCTTTGCGCATTCGCAGTTGCAGATGGTACTGCTTGGGCGACAGGCCGGTGCGCTGCCGGAATGAGCGGCGGAAGTATGAGTATCCCATCGATACCTGCTTAGCGATCTGGCGCATTTTCAGCGGGCGGTCGATGGCAGAAGCAATTAGCGTTTGGGCGCGTTTGATGTGCGTGTCCGCAGGTGAAGGCGTGGCCTGTGCATTCGCGGCGAAAAAAATTGCACGGGTCAATATTTGCAAACCCAGGATCGCGAGCAGCGGTTGGTAGCCAGTGGGCATGGATTGAATAAGCGAGCGGCATTCATGAAACAGATCGAGAATATCCATCTGAATTCCGACGCGCAGCAGCGGATGGCGCGGCGAAATGATATTGCTGGCGCGGAGCGAGTCGATCGTGCTGCCCTTGAGTTCGATCCAGTGTTCGACCCAGCCGGTGTCGGAGTTTGGCTGGTAGCGGTGCCAGGTATTGGGGAAGAGCAGGAAGATAGTACCGGCGGTGATTTTTTGTTTACGACCTGCCGGGGATTCGAAGGTGCCCGCGCCGTCGGTGATGTAGACGAGCTGGTAATCGTGGAGGGTTCGGCCGCGTTCCCACGTGAAGCGGTGGTCCAGAGGGTGCGCGCCGGGCGGGTAGGGTGTGCCAGGGGCGACATGGGTATGGCCAATGGCGGAGACAGCGATACCCCAGGGGTCGCTCAGGTTATTGGTGGGGAGGTAACAGGAAAAATTCGAGGGAGCAGAAGAGTGGGGCATATTTTGTATGGTAGGAATCCAATTCTGATGTGCAATCCGCGCAAGAAGCGGAAGAGTTCAAATCGTAACCAATCGTTTCTTTCATATCACAGGCAATTTTCGGAGGAGATATCTCATGCTTAAGCAAAGTGGAATCAAGCGGACGAGTAGTATTCTGGGCGCGGCGGTGGCAGCGGTTTTGGCGAGCCATACTGCGCGGGCGACTGTCATCTATTCTAATGTATTTAATGGGCCCAGCACTTCTTTCCTCAATGGAACCGTGCCGGGTGTGGAGAACAACAGCGGCGGGGAGATCGGCGCCGGCGTAGCGTGGACAGGGGGTGTGCAGGCGATGGATTGGAAGGCGGATGGGAGTGTAAGCAACGGCACTTCTAACTATTCCAACGCGATTCTGCCGTTCACACCAAACGCAGGTGAGGTCTATGAATTATCCGGGACACTTTTTGAATCGACCAACAGCAATCTGTGGGACGCCTTTGGGTTTCAGCAGGGCAGCACGATTATCACGAGCAGTGCTAATGGTGCGAACCGTTTGATTGATGCGGGCGGGAATGGATATGCATTTTTATTGCATCGCGGCAATGACTCGGCATCGGCGGATCAGTTGTTTGGTGGGCCGATCACGAGCAATGTAGCCAATCTGCAGCTCGGCTGGGCGCAGCAGGTCGCGGAAGATGCGGAGATTTATCTGGATACGACCGGCTCGCAGTGGGTCGCCACGTTTTATGTGCGAAACGATGCACTGCCGGGCGATCCGTTTGAACAGGCATTTAGCTACACGTACCCAGCAGGTGCACTGCCCATTCATTTCATCGCAATCAACGAAACCGCAGGCGGTGCGGGCAAAATCTCTAACCTGCAATTGCAAAGTGTTTCGACATGGAATGTCGATTCGGATGGCGATTTTACGAATGCCTCCAATTGGCACGGCGGCGCGCCCAATGGAGTTGATGCCGAAGCGGATTTGCTGGGGGTCATTACCAGCTCGCGAACGCTGACGATGAACTCCGGAGTGACGCTTGGCACACTGCGCTTCAATAGCTCAAAGGCGACCGTCAATGTCATTACCGGCGACACGACCGCTTCGACGCGCAGCTATACGATCACTGGCAGCGGCGCGCTGACAATGCAAAGCTCGCTGAGTTCGGGTGCATTGATTAATGTCGATACCGGCGCGGAGCAGATCAATGTGCCAGTTACATTGGCCAGCAATACCACGATCAACACTGGCACGGGAAGCTCTGTGAGCTTCGGCAACAGTCTGAGTGGAACGGGCAGCCTGACGCTGAGTGGCGGAGGCACGGTCAGTGTGCAGCCCACCAATTCGTATCAGGGCGGGACGATTTTGAATGGTGGCACGCTGGCGGGTTTTACCTCGCTAGCCACGCTAGGCGCGAGCAATAGCCTGACCTTTAACGGCGGCCTCATTCAATATGCGCCCGGGGTTACCTCTGATTTTACGGCGTTGGGATTAAATGTTTCCGTGCTCGCAGGCGGAGCGGGAATTGATACCAACGGGAACAACGTGACGTTTGCTAACCCATTTGCCAGCGGCAGCACGGGGCCGTTCACCAAAGCCGGCGCGGGAACGCTGACGCTGAATGCGATTAACACATATCAAGGTGCGACCAATATCACCGGCGGAACGTTGAGAGTGGGAGTCAGCGGCGCGGTTCCATCCGGAACGGCGATGACAATTGGCACCAGCGCAACGCTCGATCTGAATGGCTTTAGTCGAAGCCTCGGTTCTCTTGCGGGGGCTGGTACGGTTATCGGCACCGCGAATCTCACGGTCGGCACGAATAACACCAACACCACATTCACCGGCTCATTAAATAATGTCGGCTCGCTGAGCAAAGTGGGCACCGGCACACTGACGCTCAGCGGCACGGATAGCTACGGCGGCGGGACCACCATCAACCAGGGCGCGATTTTATTTAATGCTGGTTCGATACCGAGCGCGGGTACTATTTTGATTAATGGCGCTGGGGCGCTGGATATCCCCAGCACAGGAACAGTGACTGCGGAATTGCCAAGTGTTGATTCTGCTTCTACCGGCTCGGTTGCATTGACTGCCACGACCAGCACCGAAAGTATTAATTTCGCGGGTTATAACAACCTGATGCTCGGTGCGGCGGGCACGGTTACGTATACCGGCACGATCACGCCAGCAAATAGTATCTATCGCCTGGGCGGCGGCGGGGGAACCCTGACGCTGTCGAGCGCGGGAGCTCTGTCAGGTTCCAACAGTCTGATCGTGGGAGCGACTGGTGCTACCGGAACCGTCGTACTGAGCGCGGCCAACACTTATGGCGGCGGGACGACGATTAATTCTGGCATTCTGCGTTTTTCCGCACTGAATAATCTGGGCACTGGTTCGATCGCAATTAATGGCGGCACGTTGCAATATGCAACAGGAAATACCGCTGATATTTCCACCGATACGATCACCGTCGGTTCCAGTGGTGGAATCATCGATACCAATGGGAACAACATCACGCTGGCGAATAGCATCGGGAATGGCGGCACGGGCGTGTTGACCAAAACGGGTGCCGGCACGCTGACGCTTCAGGGTGCCAATACTTATTCCGGTGGGACTAATGTGATTGGCGGGACGCTGAACATCACTTCGTTGAGCAATCTCGGCACGGGAACGAATCTCACATTGAACGGCGGCACGTTGCAGTATGCCGTGGGCAGCACCACGGATATCTCCGCCGATACAGTCACCATCGGTTCGAGCGGTGGGACGATCGATACCAATGGTAACAACGTTACTTTTGCCAACGGGATCGGCAATGGCGGCTCGGGTGCACTGACCAAAGTCGGGACGGGGATGCTGACGCTTGGCGCCAACAACACCTATACCGGCGGGACCAACATCAATGCGGGCAGTCTCGCCTTTACACCAGGCAGCGTGCCTGCATCTAAGACAATTACCATCAATGCCGCTGGCACGCTGGATCTGGGCGGGGCATTCCCCACGGCAACCAGCGCGCTGACGAGCGGAAAAATTACGGCTTCCTCTGCAGGAACTCTCGCCCTGGCTGGGAATAGTTCCGAGAACATCAACATGACAGGGTATAACTCGCTGGTGCTCGGGGCTGCGGCAAATGCGACTTATACCGGTGTGCTCACTCCAGCGGCGAATCAGTATCGCCTGGGCGGCGGTGGGGCGACTTTGACGCTGCCCAATGCCAATGAGCTGACTGGAATGGGAAATGGCCTGACTGTTGGTGCGAACAACAGCGGCGCATCGGGCACGGTGGTTCTCAATAGCGCTAACTCGTATGGCGGTACGACCACGATTGTGGCCGGTGGCATCCTGAACTTTGCCGCCCTGGCTGATCTCGGCACTGGCGCCAGCATCAGCATCAGCGGCGGAACGCTGCAATATGGAGCGGGTAACACGAGCGATGTCACCACGAAACATCTGTTTTTCTTCAGTGGCGGCGGGACGATTGACACCAATGGGAACAACGTCACGTTTAATAATTCGTTTGGCTCAAGCGGCACATTTACCAAAACAGGCGCTGGTACGCTCACACTGAATACGCCGAGCGTTCTTACCAGCACCACGCAGGTCAGCGGCGGTACGCTGATGGTGGGCAATACTCTCTCGCTGCAAAATGCCTCGCTGAATTACAATTCACTGGGCGGTTCGGTTGGCTTTGCGAGCAATGTCATAGCTGCGACGCTGGGCTCGATTGCTGGCAATCAGAATCTTGATCTGGACAACGCTACTTCCCAGCCGGTGGCGCTCAGCGTGGATAACAACGGCGCGAGCACGACCTATTCCGGCAATTTCACCGGCGGCGGCAGCTTGGTCAAAGTTGGCAGCGGCACGCTTACACTATCAGGTCACAGCACGTATTCCGGAGCGACTACTTTATCTCAGGGCACTACCACCGAAGCATTCGGCACAACCGGATCAACCAACATTCTTCCAGCGACACAGCTGAATTTTGCTGGCGGCACGTTGACTCTTACCGCGAGCGGGACTTCGGCGGCATCGCAGTCGTTCAGTGGAACGGCGATTCAGCAGCGCTCCTCGACGATTGCTGACACCTTCACCACTGCTGGCGCGAATGTCGCCTTGGGCGCAATCACTCGAAATGCAGGAGCGACGGTGAATCTCTCCACGGTTCCCACCGCCGGCGCGATCACCACCACGACAGCTAATTCCACCTTCGCAGGCGGGCAAGGCACGATTCTCGGCGGATATTTTATCGCTGCCGGAAATACCTGGGCGGTGAGCGCCGGCACCGGTACTACGGCAGGAGCGATCACCGGACTGGCCAGCACCGGTTACGCGACTACATTCACCTCGGGAGCGGATGTCGATGCACCGGCAGGTTCGGTCGAACCCGGCACGATGACGGTGAATTCGCTTCGCTTCAGCATCGCTGGCACCCACACCATCGGCTCCATTGGCGATGGCAACACGCTCACCGTCGCCAACGGCGGCATTCTCATTAATTCCACTTCCGGCGCGGTCACCTTGGATATCGACAATCTCACCAGCGGCAACGGCCAGGACCTGGTCTTCTGGAATCAAGGCACCGCAGTTGCGACCGTCGCCTCGGCGATTGAAGATAATGGTTCAATCTCCATTGGCCTTACCCAGGCCAGCGGCACGGTGAATCTGCAAAACGAAAACTCTTACACCGGACCGACCACGATCAATGGCGGGACGCTTCAGTTCTTCGACAATGGATCGCTCGGTAATGGCGGGGCAATTAATTTCGCCGGTGGAACACTGCAATACAATGGCAGCGCCGATGATATTTCCGGCCGCACAATCACGATGGGATTCGGCGATGGCACGATTAACACCAATGGCCAGAATGTGAATTTCTCAAACTCGATCGGCAACCAGGGAGTCGGCAATTTCAGCAAAGCCGGCACGGGAACGCTGACGTTGAACGGAGCCACTTATACCGGCTCCACCACCGTCAGCGCCGGCGCGCTGGAACTTGCCAGCGGCACGATGTCCAGTACCGTTTACAGTGTTGCCAGCGGCGCTTCGCTGAATATCGATAACGGTGCATCTATCCCCACGAATTCTGATGTAACTGTTACCGGCACGCTAACCGTTGCCAATTCTTCGCTGTCCCTCAACACGCTTAGCGGCGCAGGGGCGCTTAACCTTAACAACGCCACTAATCTCATTATCACCAATGGTTCATCACTGGCGACGCTCAATGACACGTCGGTCTTCAGTGGCGTGATCGCGGATAACAACACGGGCGCGGCGATCACGGTCAATGGTGGCCAACTCACTCTCAGTGGAACTGCCAATACATATACTGGCCCAATGACGATCAACAGCGGCGCGGAACTGACCTTCTCCGCTTTGGGATCGCTCGGAAATGGCGGGACGATTAATTTTGCCGGCGGCACATTGCAATACGCTGCGGGCAACACGGCTGATATTTCCGGGCGCCCGATTAACATCGGCAGCGCAGGAGCGATCATCGATACCAATGGCAACAATGTCGCCTTTGCCCACGGCATCGGCAACGGCGGCTCGGGTAGCCTGACCAAGATTGGCCAGGGAACCCTCACGCTCTCCGTTGCAGCTTCGGATAGTTACACCGGCGCCACTAATGTGAGTGGTGGAAAATTGATCTTTGGGCAATCCGCCAGCGTGTCAGCATTGAATGTCGATAATGGCGCGACCGCAGCCCTCGCTGCTAATACCGTGCTGACCACCAGCAATCTCAGTCTCAACTCAACTGGCACGCTGGATATTTCCAGCGGCGAATTGTCGGTTCCCTATACGGGTTCGAGTCCCGCTGCTGCGATTCGCAACGACATCGCAGCCGGGTATGACAAAGGACATTGGGATCAACCCGGCCTGACCAGCTCATTGCTTTCCACCAGCGCCGCCTTGGCCGTCGGCTACGAAGACACCGGCTCGCGCATCATCGCCAAAGCCACCTGGTACGGCGACACAAACCTCGACGGAGTGGTGAACAACGCGGACCTGCTCAATATCAACCCCCACGGCACAACCTGGCAGACCGGCGATTTTAATTACGACGGTGTGGTTAACGCGGACGATTATGCCCTGTTTCAGCTCGGTAATGCACTGCAGAACGGCGCCATTACTCCAGCAGTTCCGGAACCAGTGAGCGTGAGCATGCTGGCGCTGGGCCTGGGTGCGGGATTGCTACGACGGCAGCGGCGCGAATGATTGAGAGAAGGGGATTGTTTTGGTTGATCTACCTCCGAATGCCGTCGTGCCCGATGAGTTTGTTCGGATCGGGCACCGGCATTTTTTGTTCGAGGCATCATGAATAACCCCGTCGCTACCAACCGCACGATTCGCAGGGCCATCAAAATCGGCGCGAGCCGGCTGGGGCATCTTCGCTGCGAAAATCAGTCGAATCCATTGGGCATCGATGTGCAACATCCGCGCTTGAGCTGGCGGATCGAATCCGAAGCGCGCGGGGTACAACAGGTGGCGTATCACGTTCTCGTTGCCAGCAGCCTGGAATTGCTCAGTGAAGGAAAGGGCGATTTGTGGGACTCGGGGAAAGTTCAATCCGATCAATCGCTCCACGTTGAATACACTGGTAAGCCGCTGCTTTCGAGCCAGCAGGCTTTCTGGACAGTGCGCATTTGGGAATCTGTGCATCCCGAGCCGACGGAATGGACCGCCCCCGCAACCTGGACGATGGGGGTTCTGGAGCCTGAGTCGTGGAAGGCCAAATGGATTGGATTTGAGATCGACCCGAAGAAAAATCTTATCGAGCAGGCGAATTGGATCTGGGATGCCAATCCGCTAACCAAGGATGATAGCTCGGAGCCGATTCCGGTTTGCGGATTGATGCCGCGACCCGTGCCGAAGCGGCGGCGCATGTTTGTGAAAGAATTTGATCTGCAGAAAAATCGAAAGATTGAATCAGCGATATTGCAGGTGGCCGGCAACGATACTTGCACCAGAATCAACGGAACCTTTGTTGGCACGACACCGATCTGGTCCTGGGCGGGTGAATTCGAGGTGGGTCATGTTTTGAAATCGGGCCGGAACAGAATCGAGATTGATGCATCGAATATTCTCGATCGCTGCACGGCAGGGGGGTTAATGGCGAGTCTGGCCGTGCGATTTTCCGCTGGGGCTGAGCTGGAAATCGTGACGGACAAAACGTGGGTCGTCTTTTCCGAAAACGGTTCATCTCATGAATCCGCTCGTGTGATTGGTCAGTGGGGGAGTGGACCGTGGGGGAGGATTCAGCCCGCGCCGCATCTTTTGCCGATTGCGCGCAGGTCATTTTCCGTTTCCAAGCCGATCCGCCGCGCGGTCGTGTATGTTGCGGGACTGGGGCATTATCGCCTTTACGTGAATGGCCGCCCCGCTCACGACACCATGCTCGATCCGCCCTGGTCAAAATATGAAAAGACAATTTTTTATAATACGTTCGATGTTACGTCGCTGCTGCGCAAAGGGGAGAACGCGCTGGGCATGATGCTGGGGAAAGGATATTACTCCACGTGGGGGGATCGCCGCATTTTTACGGGAGCGTACGATCGTCCTTTATGTACAATTCTACAGGCGAGAATCGAATTTGAAGATGGCACGCATCAGGCTCTCTGCACCGATGAATCATGGAAATGGAGGGCGGGGCCGTATCTTCACAATGCGATCATTGGCGGGTGCGACTACGATGCCCGCAAGCTTCCCCCTGACTGGGCGTCGCCGCGTTGCGAGGATCAGAGTTGGCATGCCGCTAAAGAAATTGAGCCGCAGCTTGGCAAATTAATCGCCGCCCAATCGCCGCCGCTGCGCACATTCAATCTACTTCATCCGAGAAACATCGATGAACCCGAGCCAGGCAAATATATTTATGATTTTGGCCAAAATGCTTCGGCCATTGTGCGACTTCGCGTGAAAGGTAGACCGGGCCAAAGCTTTCGTCTTGTCTATGCCGAGCAGCGTCTCGGCGCCACGCCGCATCGCAATGATGGCACAGGTCTCGTCGATCAATCCGGCATTGGTTCGCCGAACTATATTCAATACACCTGTCGCGGCGGCGAAGAGGAAACCTGGCAGTCGGAACTTTTCTATACTGGTTTCCAATATATTCAGCTCGAGGATGCTGTTCCTGCGGGCAGGCCCAATCCTGAGGGTAAGCCCGAGGTGCTGGAATTGTGCAGCGTGCATTTGCATGCGGATGCGCCCGCGGTGGGTAAATTCACTTGTTCGGATAAGAGCTATCAAAAAATTGATCGCATGATCGATTGGGCGATTCGTTCGAATCTTTCGCATGTGATTACCGATTGCCCGCAGCGCGAAAAGCTGGGTTATCTGGAAGTGCTGCATCTGATGTGGCCCAGCATTGCCATGCTGTACGATCTTTCTGTCTTCGGCCCGAAAACCTGTCTCGATATGCGCGACACGCGCGATGCCAGCGGCATGGTGCCGACGGTGGCTCCATCAATTACTCCGACGGGGTTTCAATGGGGGGATATCGAAAATCCGTTCACTTATACGCCAGAGTGGGGTGCTGCCGGGGCGCTGGTTCCCTGGTATCTCTATCAGTGGTATGGGGACAAGCGAGCGCTAGGGCAGAACTACGAGATGATGAAGGGGTTTGTCGATTTCATGCAGAGCACATGCGCGGAAGGTTTGCTTCCCAGGCATGGGCTGGGGGATTGGTACGATTTTGGTCATGGCAAAACCC
Source organism: Tepidisphaeraceae bacterium (assembly GCA_036490535.1). Classification (GTDB taxonomy): domain Bacteria; phylum Planctomycetota; class Phycisphaerae; order Tepidisphaerales; family Tepidisphaeraceae; genus DASXDR01. The sequence goes on from DASXDR010000104.1 coordinate 11,200, forward strand.
TGGGGCCTTCGCAGTTTACGCCTGCGGACCTTACGGCGATGGCGATTTTTCATGATTGCACGCGCCGAGTCGCTGCTGCGGCGGAGGTTTCGAATAATTCTGTCGACGCGATTCGCTATCAACAGCTGGCCAGGAAAATTGCGGTGGAGTTCAACCAGCGTTTTTACGACTCTGCCACGGCGGAATACAAAAATCATGGCAGCTGCCAAACCGCCAACGCGATGGCATTGGTTTGCGGCCTGTCAGATCCATCGCAGGCTTCGCGCATCGCTGAAGCAATCGTCGCCGATCTGAAACGCCGCAGTTACCAGCAAACATCCGGGGATGTGGGATTTCACTATCTGGTGCGCGCTTTAGCTGATCACGGCTGCAGTGATGCCATTTTCAAAATGCTAGCGCGCCAGGATCTGGGTAGTTATAATTTTCTCGCTAATAATGGATGGAGCAGCCTTCCCGAGGCGTGGGATGCGGACCACAATTCCTCGATGAATCACTGCATGCTCGGACACATCCACGAATTTTTCGCTCAAGACCTGTGCGGCATCCATCCCGATCCAATCGTTCCGGGCTTTAAACAATTTCACGTGCGTCCGGTCGCCTCTCGCGAGATTCAATCCGCCGGCTATACGTTTGAGAGTCCCTATGGGCCGATCATTTCATCCTGGCGGATAAGGGAAAATACATTCCACTTGAATCTTGATGTGCCACCCAATACTCACGCTCTGCTTCAACTTCCCGCTGAATCAGCTGACAGCGTCCGCGAATCGAGGAAAAAGATTGCTGGTCATCCGCACGTTGTTCCTGTGACGTCCTCTGGCAATGAGATCACGTTGCGAGTTTCTCCGGGTCAATATCGCTTTCGCTGCCCGATCACAAATTAGTGCGTCGTCGCAGAAGGCTGAATTGCCTTCAATTCAGCTTCCATTTCTTGCACTAACTCATCAGCAGGCCGAGGACCGGCCCCGAGCCCTCGTAGGGATAAGCGTTTCAGGTGGGTTTGTTCCAATCGATCCTGAAAGTTCTCCCAATTTTTCTGACTTGGTTGCGACCAGCATACTTCTGAGAACGCGACCAGCCGAGGCCAGATGTAACGGTCGGTGGATATTTCGTCCGGCCGAAGCTCGGTCCACATCTCAGCCTCGGCTCCTAGAATATGCTGCGATTCATCGGGAGTTATTGACGCTGGCGCGGGATCGGCTTCATACACCTTATGCACAGTTGTGATTCCATACCCCCAACCGTGCGAATCGATGCCGCGCTTTTTCAAATCATCAAACAGACTCTTTTTCGAAGCGACATCCCATCCATGATCAAAATATGCCCACGACCCTAGCGATACGATCACATCGTTTCCGGCGCGAGCGGCATCCAGCACCGCACGTTCATCGTTCCATACTTGTACGATCGCATCTTTGGGCAAATGCCCGGTACGGAGAATTTCATTCCATCCCATGATTCGCCGGCCGTGTGCTGTCAGCATTGCCGCGACTCGCCCGGTAAACCATCCCTGTAGAGCATTCACATCACGCAGATGCTCCTTGCGAATCAGTGCCTGGCATTCCGGCGAAATTCGCCACTTGGTTTTGTTGCACTCATCACCGCCGATATGAATGACAGTCGACGGAAATAATTTCGTCACTTCATCCAGCACATCGCTGACAAATGCATAGGTTGCATCTTTCGCTGGGCATAGCGTGTCGGGACATCCGATGCACGGCAAGGTGACCGAAAATTCTCGAGGAAAACATGCCAATTCCGGATACGCAGCCAACGCTGCTCCGGAATGCCCGGGCATATCAATTTCCGGCACAATGGTGATCTGCCGTTCGGCGGCATATTTCACGATGCGGCGCACCTGCTCTTGGCTGAAAAATCCTCCATAGCGCCGGCCGTTTTCCATTCGCCACGCACTGACATCCGTGAGCCTGGGCCGACTTGGAATCTGCAATCGCCACCCCTGATCATCCGTCAAATGCCAGTGAAAGCGATTGAGTTTGTGATAGGCCATCAGGTCCAGTGTGCGCAGAATAAATTGCTCGCTTTGCAGATGCCGGCTCGAATCGAGCATCAACCCTCGATACGCAAACCGTGGCTGATCCCAAATGCGCACGCCCGGAATCACCCAGTTTATTTTAGAAACAGAGTGCTGCGATTCGATTTCCGGTGGTAGCAGTTGCCGCAACGTAATCAGCCCATAAAACAATCCCGCCGAATGACGTGCGCGAATGACAATCTTGTTTCTACCAGCTTCCAGTTCGTAACCTTCGGGCCCCAAGCGCGAGTCGGCTCCTGCGTTCGTCAGCACGATCGCATCTTTTGTGTCGGCCTCGTCTTTCTCTCCAGATTTAGTGATCGGAAGTGGCAGACCTGTGGAAAGGCGCGCTTGGCCCGCGAACGCTGCCTCTACCTGGCGTTCATCCTCTTCCTGGTTAATCAAAATTTGCGTGTGCTTATCGAGGGAAAAATTCTTCCCCAGCACAATAATACGCTCCGGCTGCGGCACTACTCCCAGCAACTCAAATCGCGATGCCACAGTTGGTTGAGGCTCGGTTCTGCAGGAGACGACCGCCAACATCCCCATCGCGATAAGGATGAACACATTGATGAAATTTCGGTTAGACAATTCACCAATAATAACTGAATCGGTTCGATTTGACCCCGTTCGCATGAAACAGTCAGGACGAAATTCGATTGCTGTATCGCCAGAGAGCAGATTTCGTATATTTGCGAGAACTCTATTTGCCCGGGTAAAAAATTGGCAGCCCAACGATTAACTTTTTCAATTTTCTGAAAAATCTTGCAGCAGCGCGATATGCGCAGCGAAAATGTAAGCCAACTTTGGGCGATGGGAACGATTCCGATAGAAGCGATTCAGTAATAAAAGCTGAGTGCCGTTGTGGATTAAAGCAACGAAATGTGTTCGCGGACGGCGAAATGTTCTATGCTCGATCAGCAGATCAAGCGGGAAATTTTTCATATGCCTGAGAAACCTCGATGCATCATCGTCACTGGAAGGCCTGGTGCGGGCAAATCCACGCTCTCAAAAGAACTGGCCAAGCTTCTCTACATGCCGGCTATCAGTCGCGATGAGATCAAGGAAGGTTTTGTTAATACTTTGGGCGTTTGCCACGACGAGCTTCCGCCCGATTCCAACAAGCTTGCCACGGAAATATTCTTCGAGACGGTTTCGTTCCTGCTCGCGCGCAAAATCTCGTTGATTGCCGAAGCAGCGTTCCAACATCACGTTTGGCAATCACGAATGGATTCTCTTTGCACCTCGGCGAGAGTCTGCCTTGTCATCTGCTCTGTCGGCCCTGATATCGCTGCTCGTCGTCGCCTGCAGCGCGGATTGAATGATCCCAGGAGAGAGTTCTATCACGGTGATGAACGCGTGGCGATATTCCGAGAGCGTGGCATCCCGGAACCGCCGAGCGATTATGAATCCCCAGCGTTTGATCTCCCCACGATCGAAGTTTCAACGCTCGATGGCTATTCTCCTGCGCTGGATCAGGTTCGTGATTTCGCAATCGCATCGACTGACTGAGCGCGGCACGCGCTAAGTTGCGGGAGACCTGGCCTAAGGGACGGCGCTAAACAAAAGCTTTGCGGCAGACACCGATGGGGCGCAAAAAGAATAGGGCCACGAGACGTGGCCCTATTGCATCTTCTTTTCTATTGGTTATCGCCAATGAAATTTAGTAGCGATTGCCACGGCCACCGCCGCCACCGCTGCGACCGCCGCCGTAGCCGCCACCGCCACCACCACTGCGACCGCCGCCGTAGCCACCGCCGCCGCCACCGCCACGGGGACGATCTTCGCGGGGCTTGGCTTCATTAACGGTCAGGGCGCGGCCGCCGTTTTGCGCGCCGTTGAGGGCGGCAATGGCAGCATTGGCCTCTTCATCGGTGCTCATCTGCACGAAACCGAAGCCCTTGGATCGGCCGGTTTCGCGGTCAGAGATAACTTCCGCGCTTTCGACGTTGCCGTGCGCGGTGAACAATTCCTGCAATGCAGAGCTATCGACGTCGTAGCTCAGATTGCCCACATATAACTTTTTGCCCATAGGATTTTTCCTTTATATACAGGGCCTGAAAAACCCGTTTTCACTTTCGGGGTTTGCAAACGAAAGAGGCCGAACATTCCAGGCCCAGAGAAGGTAGGAACGGCGGCTAGGGGCTCAAACGGCTAAAAAAGGATTGCTAATCCAACGGATCTGCTAAATCCGAAAACCGGAAAACCGACAGGCGTCAAACTTACCGCCCTGAGTATAGCAAGTTTGTTCCTGTTTGTCTCTGGTAGCGAAAAAGAATTACTGTAACTGCGGTTTACCCATCAACTTCAGCCATTGATAGTGCGAAGCAACGGCGGAGAAAAAGGTCGGATGCGACTGGTATCGAATCCCAAATTCCTGGCACGCTTCTTCCACGACTTTGGACAGGGCAGGGTAGTGGATATGGCAGATTTTATGGAATAGATGGTGTTCGATCTGAAAATTAAGGCCACCAACGTACCAGCCGATGAGGCGATTATTGCGCGCGAAATTGACGGTGGTTTGCACCTGATGAACAGCCCACTCTGTTTGCAGGCGACTCTGCCCATCGGCTGAAACGACCGCGACGGGAAACTCCGCCTCGCCGAGGCAGTGGGCCAATTGGAACACCACGCTCAGCACCACGCCACAGGTGAAAGCAGCAACTGCATAAGTTGCCAGCACGGCCCACCAGGGATGCAACAGCATCGGGATGACAAAAGCCATTGAGAAGAAAAGCACCTTGCCACCGATGAAAGTGAGCAGATCGAAACCTTTAGGACGGGGAATTGTGTGATTTCCGATACGGCCCATGGCTAAGTGGCAGAAATCATCAAATAGATGCCATTTGATGGCGAGAAAACCGTATAGCAACCAGAGATAAATGCCCTGAAAGCGATGAAAGCGGTAGCGCGGTTGCTGGGGAGAGAGCCGACCCAGGCAGCCAATGTTGATGTCGTCGTCCTGCCCGTCCACGTTCGGATAAGTGTGGTGAATGCTGTTATGCTTCCAGTTCCACATGTATGAGCTTCCGCCCATCAGGTCCAGGGTCATGGCCATGGTCTTGTTGACCCACTGGCGGTTGGAATATCCCTTGTGGCTCCCATCGTGCTGAATATTGAACCCGATTGCCGCCATGGATAATCCGAGGATCATCGCCAGCGGCACAATCAGCCACCAGGTATGTATGAAGAAGAGCAACAGGATATACGCGCCGATGAACCAGGCGAGGATGCTGGCCGTCTTGAAATACATCTTCGGGCAATCGCGGCGCGGGCAACCCGTCTGCTCAAAATAAGCATCCACGCGCTTGCGCAGCTCGCGAATGAAGCGGTCGCTGCCGTTGAATTTCATCGGTCCAGCGGGTTTATGGTTTTCGTCCTGGGAAATGACAGATGGTTCTGGTTGTTCCAACGGTGCCTTGTTTGCATTCATGAATGATTCCAATTCCACCATTAAGACGAGTTGCGTGCTATCCGAGTTCTTCGTAGCGCGCCACTGCCAGTAATTTTTTTTAGCCCGTACGGTTTATCGCGGCGCCTTTGGCGGATGTTTATCAATCTCAATAGACAGAGCCTTCATTCGCTGAATAATTTCCGCCGCTTTGCCGCGTAAGCCCTCTGCGTCCTTAATCAGTCCGGAAATGTCCAAGCTATGGGCTTTTTTCCGGACCGATCTCTTTTTGCGCATCAGCTTCTATACACTGGATCAAATCCAATAGATACCGCTAAAGCGTCAAATCCGATTTAATTATGTGCCTCGCTCCACAAAGAAACACGTGGATTTGCGCGTTCGATCACTGTATAATGTCGAGCGACACATTCCTCGACGACTGAGTTTGTTGGAAACGCGTGCTGACGTTTTCAGTTCCCGTATCCCTCCCGCTTGCTCGCCATCACCCCAGCTTGAGCTGGAGATTGCCTGATGCTTAAAACCCTGATGCCACCCTCGTCGGAAGAAATTGCTGCGCGCCTGGAGGAGATGCTGTCCAAAGTAACCGCCAAGGACCGCGCGGGCGTCGAAAAGCATCTGGCTCTCTGCGATGCCGAGCGCGATGCGGCTCATGGCGAAGTCTGGCGGCGTCTTGCAGGTTTGCTCGGAGGATTGGTTTCTCTCCCGGCCAAGACGAGCGGGGCTACAGCACTGACATTTTTTATCCCCGATGGAAAATATCGTAATCAGGTTTTCGCTTTAGAGGATCGTCGCGATGGGACTCTTTTGCTTTATGTCCCTGACGTGATCGATAAAGCCGTGCGGCAAAACCTTCTGGCCAAAGGTGATGGATTCTACACCCTGCCGGGTTCTGATCGTTTATTTGCCCAGGTGATTGATGGTTCGCTGCCCGAGCTTCCCAATCACATTAAGCCGATGCTCGGCTGGAACCGCAAGGCCATTCGGATTTCGATAAATACGGATTTTCCGGACAAGCGCCAGCTTACTACTGCGGAGCTGTTGTGTTGTCTCGCCGCCGAGAATTGGGCCGGTCCTTCGCAGTGACAATCTGATTTGAGAGAGATTCCTGTCCAGCAAACGCATTAATATTTGTTGTGCTGGCGTTTCCTTTTTTTTGAAAAGAGAGTTCGTTGGCTACAGATTCGCCCCCCATCATGTCGCAGCTGGAGATTTTGGAAGGACTCCAGGAATTCGTGCGCGATAATATGCTGCTGCAATCCATTGAGGATTCCTGGCAGCCGACCGATTACTTGCCTGACCTGACCTGCCCAGATTGGATCGAAGCGATGCAGCGCTTCCGCGAGCCTGCACAGGCAATTTCCGATGAGGTCCTCGTCGTGCTCGTGGCGGACATGATCACCGAAGAGGCTTTACCGAACTACGCGATTGCGCTCAATCTGCTGGCCCGGGACCACGAAGGCTGCAGTTCCACTCCCTGGGCGGTCTGGTCGCGCGGGTGGACGTCGGAAGAAAATCGTCACGGCGATCTTCTCAACGCCTATCTCCGCCTCACCGGCCGAGTGAACATGCCAGCGATCGAGCGCACGATTCATCATCTGATCTCCCGGGGTTTTGAGCCGCGCGCCCACCCCGATCTTTATGGCGGCCTCGTCTACACAGCGTTTCAGGAGCGCGCCACCAAAATTTCCCACGCCAACTTAGGCAAGCTTGTGGCCGTGCAGGGCGAAGCAAATCTCGCCCGTATCTGCCAGAAGATCGCCGCCGACGAAGCCCGCCACGAGGCATTTTACACGCGTGTCATGGGCAAGATATTTGAGATCGATCCTGCCGGCGCGCTCGAGACATGCCGAGTGATGTTTCGTCGGGTCGCCATGCCGGGGCGAAAAATGTTCGATGGCAAAGATCCCGATCTATTCGAGCATTTCGCCGCCGTCGCCCAGCGCCTCGGCGTTTACACTATCCTGGACTACACCGCGATTCTTTCGCACCTGATTAAGACCTGGGGAATTGCAACACTAAGCGTCACCGGCAGAGCTGCCCGCGATCAGGATTTCATTTGCAATCTTCCTGCTCAATATGAAAAGCTCGCCGATCACGCCGCGAATTTCATCGAAAAGTGTGAACGAGTCCCATTCAGCTGGATCAACGGCCGCTTGGCGTAGAATGATCATCCCCGCACGCATGGCGCCATTAGCTAAGAAGCTAGCCGAAAACCGAACTGGTCGAATCTCGTTAATGAGCCGGGCCGTCCTCGGCCCGAATTTGTCATTGCACGACGTCGTGCGCGACGAGCGCGCGGAAATTCGATTGTCTTATTCAATTCGATTTCGTTATCGACAAATTTCATGCGATCAGGTTTGATGGTGGCATGCCTTCATGCAGGGTCCAAGTGAAATCTTTTTCGGTGCTTCAGTGGCTGGCTTTGGCATTATCGCTGTTTTTGCAGTCGATCGTATGTGCTCAGGATGCCATGCAGCGGGAGTTTGAGTCGCCGCCGGATTCGGCGCGGCCGTGGGTGTACTGGTATTTCATGGATGGACATATCTCCCGCAGCGGAATCACTGCGGATTTGGAATCATGGAAAAAGGCAGGGATTGGCGGGGGGATTTTTCTGACGGTCAACGTGGGCATTCCGCGCGGGCCGGTGGATTTCATGAGTGAGGAGTGGCAGAAGCTTTTTGTGCATGCGCTGCGTGAATCGGATCGATTGGGTTTGGAGCTGGCGCTGGGAGCGGGGCCGGGGTGGTGCGGCACGGGAGGGCCATGGATCAGGGCGGATCAATCGATGCAACATCTGGTTTTGAGCGTCGCTACTGCCACGGGCCCGGAGCATTTTCGGCAGGTGTTGCCGAAGCCAATACCACGTGTTCCCTTTTTTGGCTTGGGAACACTGACGCCAACTTTGCGAAAAGAGTACGAGGATTTTTATAGCGATGTTGCGGTTATTGCATTTCCCACGCCTGAAGCCGGCACTCTGGCAAATGTGGATGAAACCGCGCTCTATTATCGCGCGCCGTATTCTTCTCAGCCGGGCGTAAAACCATTTCTTCCTTTGTCAGATAATCTGAACGCGGTTCCTGCTGAACAATGCATTCCGTCGGCGCATGTGATCGAATTGACCGATCATCTCCGTACGGATGGAACATTGGATTGGCAAGTGCCTGCGGGAAATTGGACGATATTGCGCTGCGGCCGAACGAGCACAGGGCAGGTGACGCGGCCGGCTCCCGAGCCGGGACTTGGATTCGAAAGCGATAAGCTGAATCGCGCGTCGCTGGATGTGCATTACAAAGCGTTTCTTAAACCGCTTTTATCGCAAGCAGATTCGATCGATCACCCGGGGCGTGGGTTGACGATGCTGCATTTTGATAGCTGGGAAATGTCCTCGCAGAACTGGTCGGTGGAATTTCGCAAGCAGTTTATGAATCGGCGTGGGTATGACCCGCTGAAATATCTGCCTGCCATGTCAGGCCGCACGATCGACAATTCTGATGTGACGCAGCGCTTTCTGTGGGATCTTCGGCAAACGCTTCAGGAATTGACGCTGGATAATCATTTGTTGTACCTGAAACAGTTGGGGCAAAAGCATCATCTGACTCTATCGATTGAGCCATACGATCTGGACCCATGTGCTGATCTGAACATGGGCAGCGCCGCCGATCTGCCAATGTGTGAGTTCTGGTCGCCCGGCTATGGTTTTCCAACGGAGTACAGCGTGATCGAAGCGACGTCGATTGCGCATGTGCAGGGGAAACCGATTGTCGGCGCCGAAGCCTTTACCGCAGGAGCAGATGAGGCGTGGCATCAATTCCCCGGCTCGATGAAAGCTCAAACCGACTGGGCATTCGCTGCAGGTGTGAACAAGATTGTTTTCCATCGCTACCAGCATCAGGATGAGCCGACGCGCGAACCGGGGATGACGATGGGACCCTACGGCGTGCATTGGGAGCGCACGGAAACGTGGTGGGATTTTGTTGGAGCGTATCATCGATATATTGCGCGCTGCTCGGAGATGCTCCGAAAAGGGACGACGGTTGCGGATGTGTTGTATCTTGCACCGGAGGGGGCACCGCTGGTTTTCCGTCCGCCGCCGTCGGCATTGACGAAAAAGACGGGAGATCGACGCGGATATAATTTTGATGGATGTGATCCCCATGCATTGATTGCTAAAGCGAGCGTGGTCGATGGGCGGATCGCGTTTCCGGGTGGGTCGAGTTATCGGCTGCTGGTATTGCCGGAACTGGATACGATCACGCCGGAGTTGCTGGGGAAGATTCAGCAATTGCTACAAGACGGCGCAACGGTCATGGGTGCCCCGCCGATGCGATCGCCAAGCCTGGTCAACTATCCTGCCTGCGATAAAAAAGTGCGCGAGCTCGCAGATGAAATCTGGTCTGGCTCCGATGCGCAACATGCAGTCGGCAAAGGACTGCTTATTCGCGACCATCTGCCGACCAAAGCAGATGGAACAGACCCGTTCGATATTTATCCATCGTACGATAAGACCGCAGCTGTGCTGGCTAGTTTGGGCGTATGGCCTGATTTTCAGTCGGACGATCCGATTCGGTACACGCATCGGCGAGTAAGTGGTGCGACGGAGGCTGATGATGTCGACATTTATTTTGTCGCCAATCCGGAAGAGCGCGAAGTGGCCACGGAATGTCATTTCCGCATCACCGGCCGGCAGCCCGAATGGTGGGATCCGCAAACGGGTGCATCTCGCGACCTTCCGGATTTTCACGAATCGGGCGGCATGACCACGATTCCAATAACTTTCGATCCACTGGGCAGTGGCTTTGTCATCTTCCGCCGGCCGATCGCGCCTCGTACCGCTTCTGCTTCTCCGGCTAATTTCGATTCGGTCCAAACGTTGATGACTTTGTCCAACCAGTGGGAAGTCTCTTTTGATCCCGCTCGCGGCGGACCTGGGAAAGTTGCGTTCGATCATCTGGTGGATTGGACCACGCGGCCCGAGCCGGGGATTAAGTTTTACTCCGGCAAAGCAACATACAAAACAAAGTTTGATGTTCCTGGAGATGTGACGAATCGGCCCCGCGCGATTTCGCTTGGCCAGGTCTGTAACATCGCATCGGTGAAACTTAATGGGCATGATCTCGGCGTTGCCTGGTGCACGCCGTGGCGAGTGCAGGTGCCAGCGGATGTGTTGCGGAGTCACGGAAATACGCTGGAAATTACGGTTGCTAATTTGTGGATTAATCGGTTGATCGGCGATTCATCCAGGCCCGAAGCGCAGCGAATTAGCTGGACCACGTACAACCCTTATCACGTGGATTCTCCCTTGCAGCCATCGGGTTTGCTAGGTCCGGTCACTCTGACAAGCCGTTAGGCGGAGATCGATCTGCAGAAGTTGGGGATGGTTCAGCAATAATTTATTTTCGTATACAATTAAAATGTCTAACATTTGTCGCGAACCCTGTTGGGAGATTGGCACTTCGCGTTTTATTTTTGTGGGCTGATATTTTCAGTGAACCGAACCCACCACGAATCGCCGCTGTGTTCCATCGCAGCGTCGGTTGCGGTTTGTCCATTGATTTCGATTTTTGAGATGTCAGGCTGTTTCTCAAACGGCCCGAGCCGCATGGCAACTGGCCCGAGATTATTGTCAGCGCCAATATTGAGTTTCATTCCACCATCGACTCGCTCCAACTTGTAATGCAGAAATGCCGTCTTTGTTTTTCCGGAATTTTCAAACAGCACGGGATATTTGTCGACCCCGATTTCGTTCCACTTAAAAGGCATGCGCGGATAAAACCGCAGACGGTTTGGATGCGTATCATCGACCCCGATGACCAGGCGCAACATTTTGACGATCTCCGCTTCCTGCACTCCGTTGCCCAGATCGCCCATGCGGTACCAGTAGCGGCCAGTGGGATCGATATCGCCAGCCTCCGGCGCGATGAACGAGTCATAATGGGGGTTGTAAATCTGCTTGGCAGCCCAGTCGAGAATGGTCGTAGCATCGTGCATCCGGTCCAGTAGCAACGCGGCCTGGCCAACGAATCCCTGGCCATAGCCGAATGCCTGCCCATAGAAACCGAATGGTTTGTAGGTGTCGATCAAGCGCTGATAGGCCGCCTGATTGAGCGAACGCCATTCCGGATCATCATCCTGCGGCGCGAAGCCTTCATAAACGGCCAGAAGAATCAGCGGCCCGAGCACCGAGCTATGATTAGGCCAGCCGGTTCGATCCAATGTCCACACCCGGCCATATTTCTTGTCCGTAGTCGTGTACTCTTTGGCTATCGCATCGTGCATTTTCTTCGCGCGATCGCGCCATTGCGATGCCGAATTGGTTTCGCCGATGGAATCAGCCATATCAGCCAGAGCGAGCAAAGCATTCATGCAGGTGTAATCGGGATAAACCGAATTGCCGATCATCGAAGCGGATTCACTGGTAGTGAAAAGGATGCCGTGCGTCGCTCCGGAAAGTTTGGGATGGTCAAACTGCCACAAAATCCAATCCCCCGCAGCTTTGATATCCGGCCAACGCGCGCGCAGCCACGCATCACGATCCGGCAGCGATTGCCAGAGCCGGTGAAGAAACATTGCCGTCAGACCATGGCCATCATTTTCAAATACGCACCAACCTTGCGGCTTGTTGGCAATTCGTCCCCAGTGCGGCGGGAGAATGATGGGCGGATCAATCGTGGTCATGGGAAAGGCTTTGGCCAAATGCTCCGAATGTGGCGCGAGTACCTGACCATGCCACGCGTTCTCCGGATCTTCCCAAAGGCGAGCGGTTCGCAGGCAATAGTCCGCACAGCGCAACGCCTCATCGGTAAAACCCAGCGAGGTCAATTCCTGCATGCTCCGCCCCATGTCGCGCGTCCATGACTCGGTGTAGTAGGTCCCGGCATCGGTCTTAAAGTTGCCAAATCCGAAATAGAGACTCCAGCTCGGCGCGCCCTTCGTGGACGTGTGATACATGCCGTCTGCAGTAATCTTCTCCTTCATGTCCTGAACGTTGGCATGAAATGAGTTCGCCAGAATCGTCGCAAAAATATCCCCCGAAAAAGAAACGATCGGCCCTGAATAACCTTTGGGCATTTGTACTGCGATATGCCCCTTGAAATCTTCGTCGCTCGTATAGATCGCACGTTTTAAATTTTCCAGACCCGCCTGAATCTGGCTGATGGTGTCCGTATCCGATGAAAGCAGTGGTTTCTCGGCAACAAATTTTGCAAATTCTGGAGAAAGAGGCTGGCCGATCAGCGCGCGTCCGTTTGCAATTTTTTCTTCCGCAGCAGATTCGATGGTAATGCCGCTAATGATCGGATCACCCAGCTTGGCCGTGGAATTTTGCACCACGATGTCTTTCAGCGGACTATTTTTCGGAACGATCACCCCAATGTAATTGCCATCCTTGACCGGAGCAGCGGGATACAGATGGAGACTTTCTCCCAGCACCTTCCGAAAATTCGCTTCCCGGTTAAAAGGCTCCGGATTGTCATAAAAAATCTTCCCCCACCAAAGACTTTCCCCATAGATCAGCGGAAAGATCTGCACTGACCCATCCGTGTACTCCAGCCGGATCGCGCCCATGTCATCGCCGATAAAATATCGCTTGTAATATTTCCCCAGCACGGTCCAGCTGTGTGGCTTACCGCTGTCCGTCATGCCCAACAAAAAAATCCGCTTGGCCGTGCCACCCACCGGCACGCGCGCCGTATCCGGATGCGTCTTGCCATCGCTATGAAGGCTCAGCATTCCTTCAACGAACGGAACCCCATCCCGAATTGTTGTTGGAACATTTGACGGCTGGCCTTTTCCCAATGGAATGCCCCAGTAAAGATTGGGCCCGCCAATGGATTGTGCCAACGATGGAGCCGCCAGCAATAATATGGCTTGGCAAAGGAACCAGATACGAGCAGTGCGAAAAAAGATAGCGTTCATTTTTAAAACGTGTGTGGTTTTACAAAAAAATCAGGCGACGCAAATAAAATAAGCAATTCTCCGGCGTTCATTTTCTCCAATTCATTCCGCCAGCATATTAATGTCACGATGCCATGCTTAGGCGTTTCTCTTCTGTTATATTGCTCGGGAATATGGGACGCCAATGGCTACATGCAAAACGGTTGGTTAGCGGTCTTAAGAAGGCCAAGACCAACACCAAGCTAATTCGCGAAATCACCCTTGCTGCCAGGATTGGCGATCCTGATCCAGCGATGAACCCCCGACTTTTCGCGGCCGTCGAAAAAGCGAAAAAAGAGAGCGTTCCCAAGGACGCCATTCAGCGCGCCATCAATAAAGGCGCCGGCATCGGCGACGAAAAGCTGGTGATGGAGCATGTTGTCTATGAGGGCCGCGCACCCCACAACGTCCCCGTAATCGTCGAGGTTTACACAGACAACGTTCAGCGCACGGCACCAGAGCTCCGCGTGCTGTTCCGCAAAGGCCAGCTGGCCTCTTCGGGTGCCAACAAGTTCGTCTTCGATAACGTCGGCCTGGTTGAAGCGCACCACCCGGATGCCAAGATTGACCTCGAAGCCGCCGCCATCGAAGCCGGCGCCAACGAAGTCCAACCGCTCACACGCGAACAAAACGACGACATCCCCAAAGACGCCGCGGGCGCAAAATTCATATGTGAACGCACGGACGTAGGAACCGTTTCCAAATGGCTTTCCGCCAACGGCTGGACCGTGATCACCAGCGAAATCGGCTACATTCCAAAAATTCTTCCCGAACTAACCGAAGCCGAACTGCAGGAAGTCGGCGAGTTCCTCCAAGCCCTGGACGAACATGACGACGTCCACCGCGTCTGGGCCGCTGTAAAGTAAGCGATAAAAATTAAAAATTCTTCGGTTGTTCGGAATACCCGCAAGGATATATCCGTCTCGTCGAATCGGATTGACAAGATAGCGGGCCGCCCATGGCAACAGGCAAAGCAGGGTCTGTTACAGGCCGCATCGACGGTCCGTGCAGCTATAGCGAAATGCCGTTCACAGCGCCTGCCGACGGCAATTCCATAACCATGTGAAAAAGAGAGAAATGACATGAGAAAGATCAAGATCTTCGCGCACATCTCGCTGGACGGCGTGATTTCGCCCGGCGGACCGAACGAAGACAGCGACTATGCGAATGGCGGATGGACGGCACCGTTTCGAAGCGCAACCGGCGCGGAAGCCGTTGCCGAAGCACAGGGCAAAGGTTTCGATCTGCTACTCGGCCGCCGCACCTACGATCTCTGGTCCGGTTACTGGCCGAAGATCAAAACCGGTCCGTTCGCGGACGATCTGAACGCCGCAACGAAATACGTCGCGACCCACAGGCCGGACAGCCTCGGATGGGGTCCGGTCGAGCATCTGGGCCCGGATATCATGCAGGGTGTTCGCCGCGTCAAGTCACACGACGGCCCCGACCTGATCGTCTGGGGAAGTTCGACATTGACGTCTCTGCTGCTGGAGCAGGAACTCGTCGATGAGGTTGTGCTGATCGTCTACCCCGTCTTGCTAGGCCGTGGCAAACGCTTCTTTTCGGATAATGCTGACCCGCGTGAACTCACTCTCGCCAGCACGAAGACCGCATCCACGGGCGTGCTCATTAACACGTATCGACACGTTGGATCACTTCGAAACCGAATCAACCCGCCTGTGTGACCGACACTCGCCGAAACTGTTCTTGAACTAAATCGGGGCGACAAGATTCGAACTTGCGACCTTCTGGTCCCAAACCAGACGCTCTAGCCAAGCTGAGCTACGCCCCGGGCGTTAGGAGGGATATTAGCATCCATTCTGGCATTTGACGAGCGCTTGCTGGCGTCGGCTGTTGGCAGTGGTATTCTTGTCGCTCAGTGATGCGACTTTTCATTGTTGCCAACGTCGATAAAAAGGAAGTTGCGGATGCCCTGCGCGATTTGCAGAAATGGCTGGAACATCGCGTTTCCGTGGTGGGAATCGATACTGATACCCAGCATGATCTGCGGCGGATCGAAGCGGATGCCATTCTGGTCCTTGGTGGCGATGGAACCTTATTATCGGTAGCGCGGCGATTGGCGGGGCGGCAGATTCCTCTGGTGGGAATTAATTTCGGCAGGTTAGGATTTCTGGCGTCGTTCACGCCGGCGGACTTTCAGAAAGAATTCGAGCAGGTCCTGGCTGGGCCGGGGTTGCCCATCGAACGACGGCTCATGCTCGAAGTCTCCGTTTATGCGCGCAATGAAGCCATTCGCCCACGTTTTGTGGAATTGGCGCTAAATGATGCCGTCATCACCGCCGGCCCGCCGTTTCACATGATCGAACTGCAAATCGCTACTGAATCAGAAGAGGGCGTGAGCTATTACGGCGACGGCTTGATCATCACCACGCCTTCGGGATCGACCGCTTACAATCTTTCAGCAGGGGGGTCGATCATCAATCCCGATGTGAACTGCATCGGCGTGACGCCGATCTGTGCGCATTCCCTTTCCTTCCGCCCGGTAATCGTATCGGATGACACATTGATTCTTATTGATGCCAATCGGGTCAACGAAGGTACTTCCCTTTTCTGTGATGGCCAAGCCATGACGAAGCTGAATGCCGAAGAGCGAATTCTGATTCGTCGCGCCAAGCAGGATTTGCTCATTGTTGCCAATCCTAAGTCCCGTGGCTGGAAAAACCTCGCCAAGAAACTCAATTGGGCCAGCAAGCCGATGTACAATGCGGAAACGTGAGCAGAGTTTGGATAAAAAGGATTTCCCTTGTCTCGCTCGGCTGAGCAGAGTCGAAGGCCTTGTCCCTGATTTCTAATCGGTTATTCTGTGTCTCGGGCCTATCGCCGGGGTTTGAAGATGATTGGTGATTTTCCAAAGTATCTCGATCAAGCCAAGACGCTGGCTCCTGATAAGCGCACCGCATTCATGACGGTCGTCGTCTTCTGGGGGCTGGCCGAATGTGTTTATTACATCGTGCTCGGCGTGGTCATCATCGTAATCGGGCGGCGATTGATCAACGCGGCGCTGACGGCCTGGCGGGAGACTCGCCATGATCCTTCTTAACTGGATCCTGATTTTTGAATTTCTTTTGCTCTTCTGCGCCTACATCGCCTGGTGGGCGGGCAAGTTGGCGGCGCGCGATCGGCCCGATGATGCTCTATATCAATTCACCCTGGTCTTCTGGCGAACCTTTCGTCAAAAACCTCTGCCACTCCGTGCGCCGGTTCTGGATACTGAAGAAGGCGAGGGCGAATATGTTGACGATGCCGATATTTCCAGCTTCAGCGGAAATGAATCTGATGAGGAAGCGCCGTCTGCGCGCCGCGGCTCAACAGATTCTCCTGATGCCCCGGTGATTCGGCAATCGACACTCAATGTCCGCGTCATCCCCAACTCCCCGCGCGATCAAATCGCTGGCTTGGAAGGCCATACCCTCCGCATCCACGTCATGGCCGACGCCGACGCCGGCGCCGCCAATAAAGCCGTCATCGATTTGCTGATCAGCACCCTGGGCATAAAAACGCACCAGGTTCTTCTCGTGCGTGGCCATTTCCAGTCCCAGAAAACTTTCCAAATCTCCGGCCTCGATCAGGACACGCTCGACCGAAAATTAGCCGCATTTGAATAGCGCATTGCCATAGGTTTGTTCTCGATGCGCTTGCGACTCCGCATCGCTGTGTGGATGATATTCAATGAATCACATGAAGAAATCATTTATCCTTATCACGATTCTCGCCGGCATGACCGTCGCCTTGGCAGCGGATGAACCAGCAACCACTCAGCCATCCAATACACCCACGACACAACCCACCACCCAGCCAGCCGAGGTGCAGATTATCCAGTCTGATTCGGAAATGGCCCGTATGTTCCAAACCAGTAATGCTCCGCAGCCAATCCAGCCCGAGTCTGCCCCGCCCGCGGTCGATTCCACCAGCGGCATGGCTGCGGTAACTCCCAAAGCGCCACCAGTTCTACTCCGGCCCGAAGGGTATTACGTTGTTGGTCGTCTCGGGCGATTGGGCAAACCAGTTGATGGCTTCCACGAATTTATCTTCGATTCCGATGGCCAGGCCCTGCGCGATCCGCCCATGAAAATCCTGCCCAATCAACTCTTGGATTCGATGGAGGCGCAGACCAAAACCAGTGCCGATCCAATGTCATTCCGCATCAGCGGCTACATCACCGTCTATAAAAATCGCAATTACATTTTGATCGATAAAGCCGTCCCCACGCCACGCAACAAGCCTGTGCGAGAGTAATGGGGTTGTGATTAATTCCTAATCCTTAACGCCCCGGATATACATCCGGGGCTCCTCTTACCCTAAACCCATAATTCTGCCGATATAAATTGTGGCGCAAGCCACATTATGAAGCGTATCGCC
The DNA here is from genome assembly GCA_036490535.1 of Tepidisphaeraceae bacterium. Lineage (GTDB taxonomy): Bacteria > Planctomycetota > Phycisphaerae > Tepidisphaerales > Tepidisphaeraceae > DASXDR01. The sequence goes on from DASXDR010000104.1 coordinate 28,956, forward strand.
CTTGCACTCCTCTTTTTGACCCCACTCCTCGCCGCCGAGACTCCCACCACCCAACCCTCCAGCGACGCCCCCGGCCAATCCTCCACCCCCATCATCCGTGAAGGCAGTTACATCGTCGATCGCGTCGGCCACCTCACCCACAGCGCCGACGGCCAGCAATTTCAATTCGTCTTCGACCGCGCCACTGCCGTACCCGGCGAGCCTAGCATCAATATTCTCCAGAATCTCAACCTCATGCTCATGGAGAACGCCGTCGCCAGCAACAGCCAGGACATCCATTTCAAAATCACCGGCATCGTCACAGAATACCGCGGCAAAAACTACGTTTTGCTCCAGAAAGTCGTCGTTGTCCGCTAAAAGGCCGCGGATTGCTATCCGTGGGCTTCTCCCCAAAAACTTGACACTCCCCCCCAACCCGCATATTTTTCATAAGCGGCTGGAGTATCCGCACCTACAGACAGGAATTGTTATGGCCGAGTCTATTCCTCCTGTTTCGGTCACCGAACAGAAGGGCGTACGCATTGTCGAATTTACCAGCAACAAGATTCTCGATGAGGCTAATATCGCCGACATCGGATCCACCCTCACCGCCATGATCGATGAGCGGGAGTACCCCAAACTATTGCTCGATTTTGCCAATGTTGACCATCTTTCCTCCGCGGCATTGGGCATGCTGATTAACGTGAATAATCGCACCAAGCAGAAGAATGGCCAACTTCGCCTGGCTAATATCAAGCCGCAGATTTACGAAGTTTTCGTTATCACCAAGCTGAATAAGCTTTTCCGCATTTTACCCACGCGGACCGAGGCGATGGCGAGCTACACGTAAAACCGACGTATATGATTGAAGAATGAAAGCTGCTGGTGAATGTCCTGTGAGATTCACGATCAACTCCGATTTCAGCGAAGGTCGCGAAGTCCAGAAACAGATTCTGGACGAAATCGAGCGCCAGGGCTTCGACTCCCATTCGGCGTTCGCCGTCAAGCTCGCCGTCGATGAAGCGCTCAACAACGCCATCAAGCATGGCAACCGCCTGGCCAAGGGCAAAAAAATTCACATCCAGGCCACCATCACCCCCGAAAAAGCCGAAATCATCGTCGAGGACGAAGGCACCGGCTTCGACCGCCGCAATGTCCCCGATCCCACCCTCCAGGAAAATCTCGAAAAATGCTCCGGCCGCGGCATCCTCCTCATGGAAGCCTACATGGACCAGGTCAACTATTCCCAAAACGGCCGCCGCGTCCACATGATCAAATTCAATGAACCCGAAAGCCAATAACGCCTCCCAATCGCTTGCGGTTTAGCGCGAAACAACAATGTTTTTTCCATTCAGAACCGACGTCCCCCTCCGCAGCATCCCTTGGATGAATTGGCTGCTCATTTTCTTAAATTTCATCGCCTTCGCCTTCCAAAACACCCTAAGCCCGCAAGTCCTGAACAACCTCTACCTCTCCCCCCAGCATCCGCATCTTTTCAACTTCTTCACCTATGCCTTCATGCACGCCAGCATCGGCCACATCCTCGGCAACATGCTCTTCCTCTACATCTTCGGCAATAATGTCAACGACAAACTCGGCAACCTCGGCTACCTCGCCTTCTACCTCGCCGGCGCCGTCTTCGCCGGCGTCGGTTACGTCGTCACCCAATCCACCACCGCCCCCGTCCTCGGCGCCAGCGGCGCCATCGCCGCCGTCACCGGCGCGTATCTCGTGCTCTTTCCCATCTCCAACATCACCATCGTCTATTGGCTCGTCTTTTTCATCGGCAGGTTTGAAGTCTCCTCGATCTTCTTCGTAGTCTTCTTCTTCGTGCAGGACCTGTTCTTCAGCTTTGAAAAGACCGCATCCGTCGCCCACACCGCCCACGTCAGCGGCTCCATCTTCGGATTCACCATCTGCCTGATCCTACTATTAATCCGCCTGTTGCCGCGCGACCGCTTCGACATCCTCGCATTATTTGGAAAATGGAACCGCAAGCGCCAATTCCAATCCATGGTCGCCAAAGGCTACAACCCCTGGGAACATGCAGCCAATGCGCCCATAGCCACCGCCACGCCGCCGATTTCAGCGGCGGGATCACCTCCTGCCTCTCGTCCCGCACCGCAATCTCCCCCCAATCCCGCCACCCAACAACTCCTAGCCCTACGCGGCGAAATCTCCGAAGCCATTGCCCACCACAACCTCCCCCACGCCGCCCAGCTCTATCTCCAGCTCAAACAACTCGACCGCAACCAGGTCCTCTCCCGCCAAGCCCAGCTCGACGTCGCCAACCAGCTTTTCAGCCAACACCAATACCCCCAAGCCGCCGACGCCTACGAACAATTCCTCCGCTGTTTCCCCAATTATGACCAGATCGAACAGGTGCAGTTGATGTTAGGGATCATCTACGCTCGGTATCTGCACAACCCTTTGCGAGCTAAACAAATGCTCAACGACGCCTTGGAGCGATTACATGCTGAGCGCGATACCAGCCTGGCCCGATCTGAGTTAGCTCGCATCGGACCCATGATTAACAGTTAGGTAATTGGTCGCCCAATCAACGGAATAGTCCGGCCGATCAAACTGAGATATACTACTACGGAGTAGTATGACCTACTGAGGACGCGTACAACACGGCACTGTCATTCTTGACGATCCGAACGCCCTGGTGGATGGGACGTTGGTCGAAATTGCGCCCGTAGCTTCGGATGAATCTAAGCCGACTTTGGCAGAAGTTTTCAAAGGCGTGATTGGCAAAGCCGAGGGTTTGCCATCAGATTCCTCACGCAATCACGATCACCATTTTTATGGAACCGATCGCAAATGATCGCGCGATTTGCAGACACTTCCTATTGGCTGGCGCTGTTAATTCCAAATGACGAGAAGCATAAGAAGGCAATGGAACTAGACTAGCCGATTGGCGCGGGCCGATTGTCACGACCGACTGGGTATTGGTGGAAGTGGGAAATCATCTTTCGCCACCTCGTTCGCGACAGGTTTTTATTCAATTTGTTAGAGCCATGGCGAATGATTCGCGTATCACAGTAATCTCAGCGTCGCGTGACCTGCTGCGAAAAGGATTGGAACTTTACGAATCGCGACTGGATCGGGGATGGTCGCTGACCGATTGGTTTTCGATAATTGTTATGCAAGAAAATGGCCTGGCTGACGTGCTGAGTAGCGATCACCATTTCGAACAGTCAGAGTTTCGGATACTGATGTAATCGTGTTGTAGCAATAGCGCATTTATATGCCGCTTGCGGCTTAGCCATTTCATCCCACTACATCAAAAGTTGACTTGCTCTAAAGCCGTTTTGGGGTTCGTCGCCCCTAAACTTCCACTTCCACAAACTTCTTCATCACCCCCACCAACCCATCCATGTCATAATTCTGTCCCAGATCAATCGGCAAAAACACCCCCTGATTATGATCCGACGCCACAATCAGATGCCGATCCCCATTCACCAAATACCCCGATTCCTGAGGCTGATGCCCCGTAACAATAATGTGCGCCCCCACCGTATCCGCAAATTTCGCCGCCCCATCCGCCGTCACCCCGCGCCCCCAGATCAGTTGATACACCGGCCCCGTGCGGCGCAAATAATCCTGCCCATTCAGCGGCCGATCAAAAACCGTGAAATCAAATTTCTCAATCTGCGCATCCGTCGGCAGCGAATGACAGAAAAATAATCCATTCTCACACCGCACCGCCAGCGGCAGCGAAAGCAAAAATTCCGTGATCGACACCGTCATCTCCAGCGCCCCCTGCGGAAAATCCCGCTTCACTCCCGCGGTGAACGCCTCGCACACACTCAGCCCCGCCTTCATGATCCCCTCGCCATGAATCTGGGCTAGATCATGGTTGGCCAGCATGAAATGCACCTGCTCCGGATAATCACATTTCAGCTCCGCAGCACGATACAGAATCTCCCACGAACCCTCCGCCCCATCAGCATCAAAATGATCCCCATGAATCAATTCATGCAACACCAGATGCCGCTGCGGATTATTCGCCAGATCAGCCGCCCGCAGCAGCTTATCAAAATTCCGCCGATGATCGTGCATGTCGCCGGTCATCCACACTTCGCCCTCCGCCGGCAGATATTCCACCTGCATCCGCCGCAGCGGCGAAACGCGATTCTCCTCAGTCGCGCACCGGAAAATTTCATTGACCTGATCAGAGTTCATTGCATGTCAAATGTACAAGAGTGAAACGTGAAGACGTGAAACGTGATAAGACAATTCTTCATCACGTTTCACGTTTTACGTTTCAGATCATTCATATTTAATCACCGAATGCGTCGGAACATTTCCAACTTTCGATCGTCCCTTGAGCGCCAGCAATTCAATCAGCACCGCCACGCCAACAATTTCCCCACCCAGTTGTCTCACCAGATCGCAACACGCCTGCATCGTCCCGCCCGTCGCCAGCACATCATCCACAATCAGCACGCGCTGCCCCTTAACAATCGCATCCGCATGCATCTCCAGCGTGTCTTTCCCATATTCCAAATCGTAAGTCATCGACACTTTTTTGTGCGGCAATTTCCCCGGCTTGCGCACCAACACAAACCCCGCCGACAAACAACACGCCACGGCGGTGCCGAATATAAACCCCCGGCTCTCGGCCCCGACCACCAGATCGATATTCTTCCCCCGAAACGGATTCGCCAGCAACTCAATCGCCAGCGCCAGCCCCGACGCATCCGCCAGCATCGGAGTAATATCTCGAAACAAAACCCCCGGCTTAGGAAAATCCGGAATATCTCGAATCAGCCGCGTCAGTTGTTGCACCATGGTCAGCGGATTGTAAGCGAATAGCCGTTAGCTCTACAATCGCCAATCAATGTTGATCCACGTCCGTTTCTTCGCCATCCTCCGCGACCGCGCCGGCACCCCATCATGGGACCTGAACTGTCCCCCCGGCACCACCATCCACCAGGCAACCGAGCAAATCTTTTCCCATTTTCCCAACCTAGCCGCCTACGCCCAACGCATCGCCTACGCCGTAAACCAGAATTGGCACACCCAGCATAATGCCGAACTCCACGATGGCGATGAGCTGGCCCTCCTCCCCCCCGTGAGCGGCGGCACAGAAGATGACTGGATCGAAATCCTCCTCAAACCAATCGACTGCAACGCCGCCATTCAATTTGTATCTCATCCCAACGCCGGCGGCATCGATATCTTCCTCGGCACCACCCGCGCCGAGACCAATGCCAATGGCCAGGAATTGAGTGCCCTGGATTACGAAGCCTACAACGAATTAGCTGCCAAACAGTTGACCACATTAGCCGCTGAAGCAAGAAAAACCTGGCCCATCACCCGCTTAGCAATCCTCCATCGCATCGGCCGAGTCGCCATCGCCGAACCCTCTGTCCTGATCGCCATCGCCTGCCCCCATCGCAGCGAAGCATTCGAAGCCTGCAAATGGTTGATCGATCAACTCAAGAAAGACGTCGCAATTTGGAAAAAAGAAATCTGGCAAGGCGCCGACCCCACCTGGAGCGGTGAGCGCTGCTGAGAAATAATAGAAATATACTATTTTTCTATACGGAAATCGGTTTTCTGTTTAGTCCCTATCTGGTTACAATCTGACCATGAGCAGGATTCTCGTAGCCGTCAGTAGTCCTTGGGCTGCTGAGCGGATGATCGAACCTGTGAGCGATTTGGCCAAAAGGCTGGCCGCTGAGGTCCTGGTTGTACACATCTCTCGCCCCAGTGGCGGCCAGATGCACGAAGAGGAGCAACACGACGGCGAAAAATCGATGGCCACCCTGCGCGATCGCTTGAATGATAAAGGTATTGCTGTCCAAACATTGCTGATGTTCAGCGATGATATTGCCCGCGCGGTTTTGAATACCGCGGCCGAGCACGAGATTTCATTGATTGTTCTGGGATTAACCGGAAAAAATGTTTTTGCGCGATTGCTGGCCGGGAATGTGCCGGTGGAATTAATTCGCAATACCAAAGTGCCGGTGATGCTCCTGCCTCCGGACTGGGGAAAACCGGTTTAAAAATAAGGATGAAGGGGGGAGGATGAAGGATGAAAAAAAGGCCTTCGCTTCAATAGTTTTGTATTTTTCATTCTTCCGTCTTCATCCTTATTTGTTGGCTGCTGCTGCGTCAGGCAATGAATTGCACCCAAGCCCCAGATCAATTCCACGCAATCGATTCCGATCACGCGATGTTTCGGCAGATGCGACTGCAAAATGCGAAGCGCTGCTGCGTCATGGGTCCGGTCGCGATACGTCGGTACCAATAGCGCTCCATTGACGAAATAAAAATTGACGTAAGTTGCTGGTAATCGCTGGCCATCATGGATTACGGCGCGTGGCATGGGGATTTCGATAATTTCAAATGGCTGATTGTCCTGATCGCGCAAGCTATCGAGCTGCCGCCGAACATCTTTCAATACGCGATAGTTTTCATCTTTGGGATCGCGTTCCAATGCGATAACGATTTGGCGAGGGCTGATGAAACGGGCTAGATCATCGATATGACCATCCGTATCATCCCCCGCGATTCCGCCGGTGAGCCAGCAGACGTGGGATTGGCCATAATAGTCCTTGAGATATTTTTCGATCTGCTTTTTGCTCAGCTTGGGATTGCGATTTTTATTCAACAGGCAATCCGTGGTAGTCAGCACCGTGCCGGCACCATTAAAATCCACCGACCCACCTTCCATGATGACCGTAGCATGAGCGTCTCGCCCATGGCTTTTATTCTTTGACATGGGCGAGACGCCCATGCTACGTGGATAAAACACCGGCAGTTTCAGCTCCTCTGCAATCCGTGTCGGCACGGCATCGTCGTCATCATAAGGCGGATATTTCCCGCCCCAGGCATTAAATCCCCAATCGACAATCGCCAACTTCCCTTTCTTATTTTTCACAAACGCCGGCCCGTGATCGCGGCACCATGATTCGTTTGTCTTGATGTGATGGAAAAGGATGTTCCGCAACGGACATCCGTGCTCTTTCAACTGCTCGCGAACGATATATTCCCAATTCTCATTCAGCACATTGATATGCACACGCTCGCGGCCCTGAATCTCCTGCATGATGCGAGCCAGATTCTCCGGCACCGTATGATATTTCCCCGGAAAGCTAATCCCTTCCGGCCGCGGCCATGAGAACCACGTGCCTTCATGCTTTTCCCACTCCGCGGGGAAACAATAGCCGAGAGAGGCAGGGGTTTGTTTTAACGCTAGATTCTTATTTGGCATGTTTAATCTGAGTTTTTCGATTCTTCATAGTGCACGTTTCCATTCCCGATCATGGCGCGCTCCATGCAGGATGCGAAATACGATTATCGCATCTGGCCTGAGAATAAAAAATATGCGGTATGGAAATCGGGTGAGTAAGACGCGGCGCACTTCGGGCGACGGCGAAGGCAGAGATAATGGCGGGGATGGGTTACCGCGCCATTGATTGCTGCACGAGCTTCAGCAAGAAATTCTTCACCCAAACCGCTTTGCCGATTTTCATACCACAGCGCAGCGGCCATTAAATCAGCTTCGGCCTCGGGACGAATAATTAGCCGGCGAATCATTTGCTGAATCTGGAGCGAATACGCGCTTCTACTTCCTGCCAGGTGCTGCCAGCGTCGGGATTCTTCTGATACTCAGCGAGCGCAGCATCCAATAGCCCTTTATCCGCATCGGACAACTCCCCATCATTGAGCCAGTCATCTCTAGTCAATTCATCAAGTTTGGCCTGCACCTCGGCCAACTCCTTGGCACTGAGTTTGGGAAGTTCAGCCAGAATTTCCGCTTTGCTCATAGCAGAATTTTACGACTCAACTTCAGTTCGAGCAAACAAATTTTCAATTGGAGATAATCGCTATTTTGCATCGATAAATCGCTGCGTTAATGATCCATACGCATCGATCCGTCGATCGCGCAGGAACGGCCAATGCGTACGGCTGAATTCCACTCGGTCAAGATCACACGGAATGACAATCGATTCTTCTTTATTGACCGAGGCGCGTTTGATCACTTGTCCATCCGGCGAGGCGATGAAGGATTGCCCCCAGAACTCGATTCCATCGGAACTGACGGGTTTGCCCTTCGCATCCAGAATTTTCTCGGTGCCTATACGATTCGGCGCTGCCACCCAGCAACCATTGGCGATGGCGTGCGAGCGCTGAATGGTTTCCCAGGAATCATGCTGCGCTTTACCAAATTCTTCTTTCTCGCTGGCGTGCCAGCCGATCGCTGTTGGATAAAAGAGAATTTCTGCTCCCTGCAAGGCCGTTAAACGGGCCGCTTCCGGATACCACTGATCCCAGCAGATCAGCACTCCGATTTTCGCGTAGGTGGTTTGCCAGGCGCGAAATCCTGTATCTCCCGGCGTGAAATAGAACTTTTCGTAATAAAGCGGATCATCCGGGATGTGCATCTTGCGATAGATGCCCGCAATCGAGCCATCAGTTTCAATGATTACCGCTGTGTTGTGGTACAGCCCCGCCGAACGCTTCTCAAAAAGCGATGCAACAATAACAACCTTATATTTCCGGGCGATTTTTGAAAAAAGATCGGTGCTGGGGCCGGGGATGGTTTCTGCTAGTTTGAAAAAGCGATGATCTTCGCACTGACAGAAATATTGGCTGGCGAAGAGTTCTTGCGTGCAGAGAATCTGGCCGCCTTGTTTGGCCGCTTGCTCGAGAAGCCTCGCTTGGTTTTTGCGATTGGCAGCAGTGTCGGCGGAGCAGGCCATTTGCGTCAGACCAAGGCGAACGATGTTGGAAGATTTTTTCGTGGGCATCAGGCAATGAAACTTTAGCAGTGTTATGCGGTTTGGGCCAGATCGAGAATGAAGCGTTCGATATTGGTCGAAGCTTGGCCGATGCCCGATTTATTTTGCCGATCAATTTGCGTGAGCGATGAGACGGCTTTTTCTAAACCACTTGGTCCGAGCTGCCGGCAGTTATTCATAAATTTCGTCAATTGATCTCCACGGTATCGCCAGAGTTTTTTAAAATCCGGCCGCTGCCCGCTCGCTTCACATTCGATCACGTACTGCACGTCCGTCAGCCACATGGTCAGCCAAGTCACTGCGCGGAATTCAGTGGAAGTATCCGTTTGCAACAATTGCCGCCAGCGCTGAATCGCTTCGGTAGCATTCCCCTGCGCCAAGGCGTTGGTCAGGGCCCACATTTCCTGCTCGCGCTGAAATGCTACATGCCCCGCCAAATCGGCAGCGGCTAATTTTTTCCCCGAATCGACAATGATCGCCAGCTTGGCGATTTCACAATCGAGCCTGCCGAGATCGCTGCCAATCATCTCCGCCAGCAATTGCGTCGCATCGGTCTGCATCTGTAGTCCATGCGCAGCTTGAGCATGTTTTTGAATCCAGCCAGGAAGCGCGGCTGCAGAGGGCGGTTCGCATGATTCAATCGCACCCATCTTGTCGATTAATTTATATACGCGCTGAGTCTTGGGAAGCGTGGTAAAACGGAGAATTAGGGTAGCATTTTGCGCGGGATCCCCCAGGTAATTTTCCACATGCTCGCGAAATCTGCTGACAAAATCGTCCGCATTGCGAATCACTATCAATTTGCCATCGCCAAACATAGCGAAGGAGCGCAATTCATCTAGAACCACTGCCAATTCTGCACTTTGGCCATCGAAATCAATGCGCTGCACACTTTTGGGCAGCATGGCGATAATGTCGCGCAACTTCTGTAGCTGCAGGAAACTATCCTCGCCGACCAATGCATAAACAGGCTTTGGCATGATGGGCATTTTATGGCATTGTAGAGATAAGGCTATGCGACAATATGGCTCAGTTCGGTCAAGCGAAATCGTAAATTTTTCACCTAGTCCGAACCTGTGAGCGCTTTTGTTCGTTTGATGCAAATCATGTAAAGCCTTTCGCAGGCTATGTCAGATAATAATTATATCCTTTCATATTGGGCTTTTGGGAGACATTTATATGGCAGTTCCTTTTACATCCTTTTGCGATGACTTTTATATCAATATGCGGCTCGGCTCACAGCTGAATCTGCCGCACAGCCGCGAAACTGTGCTGCATTTCTTTGAACGCATGCAGAAACAGTTTCCGGGGATGACGCGGCTCCGCAAAACAGAGGGCGGCGAGTTCAGCATTGAAGAAGATCGCAACGGAAATTCCTACCGTTGGCTCTCCATGGAAACCAAACGGCTAGCGGGCGGGCATGTTAATCCATCCAGCATTGAAGAGGCGCTACGCCTGCACAAGTTGAGCCTGGAGATGGCTCCGTGTCATCTGGGCCTGAGCCCGGTCGAGATTGATTATCTCGATATTCTTTTCGGTTTCGATCTTAATTTCAGCGGCAATCATGATGAAGTTGTGGCGGAGAGCTTGCTCGCAGAGAGCCCGCTCGCATGCTTGAATGAAGAAGTAGGTGCGCGGCCGGTGGATTTTCAGCCGACGGTGACTGTGGCGCTTAGCGAAGATTGCCGATTGCAGGCACGCATTGATGTGGTCACCCGCACGAACAGCTATCAAGTTCGCACCGGAGATTATCATGATGATGTGATCAGCGTTTATCTGATCGTGCGGCGATATTGGGGCGATCATCCCAAGGAAACCTTGGAAGAAATGGCGGACCAACTGGCAGAGCGGGCGGAGAATCTTACTGAAACGTATATCGTTCCGCGCTTGCTGCGCCCGATCCTGGCGGCGATCTCGTCGCGGTCGTGATATTCTCATAGTCGCTAAATTAGGACTCTGAAAGTCGGGAAGCCCACGGATAGCTATCCGTGGGCTGTGTTATTTGTGGAGTTCCGCGGAGATTATCTTACGGCTATTGGTAAAATTGGCGGGCATGTCTGAAAGTGAGCGGGCGCTGGTCGTGCAAACGCAGCAGCGCGCGGTTAAACTTCTGGAAGAATTGCAGAGCGAGAAGCAGCAGCTTCTGGCATCGAAGCTGGAAGCGGCTGAGATTGCCGATGGTGTGCAATCGCTGGATGCGGTGATCGCGGCATTGATAAAAACCGCCACCGCAGCCGAGCGGGCTTTGCAGAGCAAGGGTTCTTCCACATGAGTGAAACGTCGAATCTTACCGATCCAATCATTGCCCCGCCGGCGCCGACGTACCGGATCAAATTTATCATCATATTTATTCTCTGCGTCGGCATGGGAGCGTGGTTTGGTTATGACGGCTTCGTGAACTGGCCGGCGCAAAACGACGCTGCCGCCCATCACGAGGGTTACCAGCAGGGGGATCCACTGCCACATTCACAGATGGATATGGGTTTTCAGAAAGTGCTGATGGTGCTGGTGCCAATCATTGGCATTGGCGTGCTCGCCTGGTGTTTGTCGCGCTCGCGCGGGGAATATCGGCTCGAGGGGATGACGCTGCATGTTCCCGGGCATCCGCCGGTGGAATTGCAGAATATCACGACGATCAATAAGAAGAATTGGGATCGCAAAGGGCTGGCATATCTGACCTATGAGCAGGGGAGTGAAAAAGGGACGATACGGATCGATGATTTTGCGTATCAGCGCGGGCCAACGGATGAGATTTTTGATCGGATTCAGAAGCAATTGCTGCCACCGGAAAATGCGCCCACTGCGTAAATCATTTTCGGGGCACCAAGAGCCGAGCTGTCCTCAGCCCGGAATTTCGGGCCGGGGACGGCTCGGCTCTCCTGGTTTGGGAAAGAAGTATTTAGCTTCATCGATTTTGCTGTCGCTTCTCTCGATAGCTGGATGCGCTTCGGATCAAGGAGCCAGCACCCTGGCGACGACGACCATGACCATTGGGTCGAAGACCTATACGGTGGAGATCGCCAATACATCGGCAACGGAAGAGCGGGGTTTGATGCGGCGAGATTCGATGCCGGCGGATCATGGGATGATCTTTGTATTTTCCACGCCGCAGCAAGCGCATTTTTGGATGAAAAATACGCGCTTCGATCTCGACATTGTTTACATAACTGCGGACGGGCACGTTGACTCGATCAGGCACATGAAGGCTTATGACCGCTCGGATGTGCCTTCGGATGGTCCGGTAAAGTGGGCGGTGGAATTGAATGCCGGTCAGCCCGCCGAGAACGGGGTCAAGGTGGGAGATGTGATAACCATTCCTGAATCGGCCCGTGAGATGAAAGAATAAGGACCGAAGCATCAGAACATGGAAGTGTCAGATGTTTCGAGTGTGGGCAACAGGGGGAAGTTGGGTTAGCAGGAAAGCTGTTTTGCAGTGGCACTGAAGACTTCGACAAGCTCAGTCGAGCGTGCCACCGCAGGTGGTGGTAATGTCGCATTACGGCTCGCTTATGTTTGATATCTCAAGTCGCACGCAGAGTGGTCCGACATTCACGGTAACGGCTATTGTGCATGTCGGGAACTATGACCAGTCTTGTCGAACCAGCCAGTGAATCCGCCTCGCCGGCTGCACCGCCATCGCGGTTAATTGAGTCATTACAGGAAGAAATATTGGCCCTTCATGAGGAGCTGGCCGTCCTGCGCCGGCGCGATGAGACGCTGAATGATCACATGCATCAGTTGGACGAAGAACTGCGGCTGGCCTCGCGGCTGCAGCGCGATTTTCTCCCCAAAAACTTTCCCGAACTCGGCCCGGTGCGATTTCATGTCTTGTTTCGACCGGCGGGGTATGTCTCCGGCGACATTTATGACGTGATCCGTCTCGATGAAAATCACGTCGGCTTTTATGTCGCCGACGCAGTGGGTCATGGCATCCCCGCGGCTCTTCTTACCATGTTCCTCAAGCGAGCGTTGGTGACCAAGGAAATTCTGCCCAGCGGTTATCGCCTTTTGCCGCCGAGTGAATCGCTGGCGCAATTGAATCAGTGTCTGGTGGATCAGGGATTGGCGCACACGACTTTTGCGACGGCACTTTATGGGATGATCAATACGCGTTCGCTCGAATG
>DASXDR010000066.1:0-6247 GCA_036490535.1 Tepidisphaeraceae bacterium
CTGCACGATCGCGCCCAATACCGAGGTGATCTACAAGGTGACCGGCGATTACGACCGCGATGCCGAACGCGCCGTTCGCTGGGATGATCCGGCGCTAGCTTTGCCCTGGCCTGTCGCGCCCGGTGAGGCATTGCTCTCGGATAAGGACAAGGTTCTGCCGAGCCTGGCCGATTGCGCGCCGTGGTTCAGCTATCCATGATCCTGATCACCGGCGGCTCCGGTGATCCTGTGCAAATTAAAGTTTGATCGTGCGCACTTCTGTGTGCGCATCTGATTTTCGAACCGACAGCACTGCGGCTCAGATGGCAGGCGCAGCTTGACCCTTTGGTGATCTTAACTTCGTATCTTTCTAAATAGCATCCTCATCGGGCATTTCATGAACATCGATGTAACGCGGCATAGCCGTCGATCGAAAAAGGATTAGTGCGCGAACTGGCCACTGGCGCTTTCCTGGATGCCAGGCGCAACACCATCTTTATCGGGGCAGTGGCACGGCGAAGACGCACTTGTGCATCGCTGTTGCTTCCGAAGTAATCTGCGCCAGCCCGTGGCCAGTTCTATAGTCTCGCCGACCTAGTTAATTAGCTGGAGCAGGAGAAATCAGCCGGCTGCAGCGGCAGGATGGCGGAGAAACCGCTGCGCTATGATCTCATCGTCATCGACTAACTCGGCTATCTGCCATCCGAGCAGCCCGGCGGCCAGTTGCTGTTCCGACTGATCAGTAACTCCACGAAAATACGTTGCTCCTGATCACCACCAATCTCGCTTTCGCCGACTGGCCACAGGTTTTTGGCGACGTCAAATGACAACCGCCACGTCGGATCGCGACATCGTCGAGACCAGCAACAAGAGTTGGCGCTTCAAAACCGAGGCTGAAGGCACCCTGCTCCGCACAAAATAACTCAAGTAGGTACGACCGCGCCTACTTGGACAAGTAAAAATTAACAAAAGACTAACGCAAGACTATAAATCATCTAACGCCAAAGGGGCGAGGTTGGAAACAAAAAGGGATGACGATCGGAATCGATTTGACAGGAAATGCAACCTAATCTAACAGATGTTACTCGCTAAAGCACACTAAACGGGATGCAGCAATTGCTGAATGTTGACATTGTAACCGTTAACTATAATGCTGGTCCGTTACTTATCGAAACGGTTGAATCCGCTTTTAACGCCGGCGCACGACATGTCTTCGTCGTTGATAATGCGTCCGATGATGGCAGCATCGAGCATCTCGAGTCCGCGGTAAATTTCTCTGGCCTAGTGGTCATCCGCAACTCAAAAAATCTTGGATTCTCCGCTGCGTGCAACATTGGGTTACAAAAATCCACTGCCAGCGCTGTGCTGTTTTTAAATCCCGACGCTTTGCTGAGCTCGCAAGCTTTGTCGCGCATGGTCGAGGCGTTGCACAGCGCCCCGGAGGTAGGCATGGTCGGAGGTCTACTATGCAATCTGGACGGCACCGAGCAAGCCGGCGGCCGCCGCGCCTTCCCGACCCCGGGCAGCGCCTTCATCCGCGCCTTCAACCTATCCTTTCTTACCAAAAAAAGGCCAAGTTTTGTTTCGGATTTTGACATGTGCGGCCTGCCTTTGCCCGTCGGCAACACCCAGGTCGAAGCTATTTCCGGTGCCTGCATGCTGGTCAAACGCGACGCGATGACCGATGTCGGCAATTGGGACGCAGCCTATTTTTTGCATTGCGAAGATCTCGATCTCTGCATGCGCTTCAAACAAAAAGGTTGGTCCATCCTCTTCGTGCCGAAAGCGACTATCTTTCACTCAAAAGGTGCCTGCAGCCAGACGCGGCCGAATTTCGTGGAATGGCACAAGCATCACGGAATGCTGCGCTTCTATGCAAAATTTTTCCGCCGGCAATATCCCAACCTGCTATGGTATCTCGTGGTCTTCGGTGTATGGCTGCACTTCGTCGCAGTATGTTCCCTGCTTGCATTTCGCAACCTGCCCAAGATGAGGTTAATGAATGTCGCGCCTCCAAGTAGCCGTTCTGGGCGGGACAAGTTTAGTCGGCCAGTGCCTTTCTATCCTACTCAGGCAGAATAACTGGCAAATTTTCGCCTATTCACGCAGCACCATTCACCAAAATACCGCGGACACCACCTGGTGCGTTTGGCCCTCGCCTGGTGGTGATCTCACGCCTCCCAGCGATAATACCCCGTACTGCATTTGCCTCGCCCCCATCTGGGTGCTGCCGGAATACTTCCACTTGCTCGAAAAATCAGGCGTCAAACGACTTGTCGCCTTGTCTTCCACCAGCCGCTTCACCAAGCGCGCCTCTTCGGATTCCGATGAACAACTCATCGCATCACGCTTCGCACAGGCTGAGGCGGACATCCGGGGCTGGGCCGAAAAACATGGTGTCGAATGGGTCATTCTGCGCCCAACCCTCATCTACGGGCTCGGCCGAGACAAAAACATCGCCGAAATCAGCAAACTCATCCGGCGTTTTCGCGTCTTCCCGCTCTTTGGCAAAGCCTCGGGCCTGCGCCAGCCCGTTCACGCGCAAGACGTGGCGACCGCCTGCCTCGCCGCCTCACAAGCGCCAGAAGCGGCCAACCGTAGTTACAATATTTCAGGCGGTGAAACCCTCACCTACCGCGAGATGGTTACCCGCATTTTCGTGAGCCTGCACCAGCGCCCCATGCTACTCACCGTCCCCATCGCCGCCTTCCAGATCGCCGTCCTATGCCTCAGACGCCTCCCGCGCTACCGCAACTGGACCCCCGCCATGGCGGAGCGCATGGATATCGATATGGTCTTCGACCATTCGGACGCGACGCGCGATTTCAATTTCAATCCCCGCCCCTTCATCCTCTCACCCGCCGATCTCGACCAGTAAACATGCCGCAAAAAATCGGGCAATCAAGCGCTTCATTTTTAGAAGAAAAGCAGCAATCAACGTTTGACTAGTCGCGGGCATTTCAACCTGCATGTCATAGCCCGGCTTGACCGGGCCATCCGCGCCTTCCTCACCTTCCCCATCGACATCCCAACCCTAATCCTCATAAACTAGACAAACATTGACGCCTCTCAAACAACGGATCGGTACCATGAAAGTTTTCGTCCTGGGCGAATCGCGCACCGGTACCACCTCCGTGCACGAATACCTCGTCCGCAGCGGCCTGCCATCGATCCATTACTTCGTCCCTGAATCCGGTGTCGTTGAGCCCATCCACAAAAACCGCGCCGCCAACTGGCCGAAAGTCCAAAACTTCATTGAAAATTCCGGATACGACGCATTCTCCGACTACCCAATCCGCCTATTCTATCGCGAACTCGCCGCCACCTTCCCCGATGCCTTCTTCATTTTAACGGTCCGCAGAGACTTCGCTAAATGGCGAGAAAGCATGAACGTCATCCTGGACGAAGAATCTGTCGATTTCGGGCTTCTGCAAGCCTATTACCTCTGTTATAATGAGGAAATTCGCTGTAATTGCACCGATCTCGGCCTGCGCTTCTTGGAGTTATGCATCGAAGACGATGCAACCTCAAACGCCCAGAAGCTTAGCGACTTTCTTGGCCTCGACTATCACGGCCCTCTGCTGCGGCTGAACACGACCGAGGAGTTTGCCGCACAGAAATAAGCAAGCACTTTCCTTTCGGTAAGCGCGGACGACCACCCATGAAATTTTTTCTATATGCCAGATGTTATCTCCATGGACAACATTTCGATTGAACGAATATTTAACCGTGACGGTTTCGAGCGGTTTCAGCTTGATTGGAATTTAGAGTATCCATTTCGATTAATGTAGGCAATCATCACGGCCTCGCCGTCACCGTAGAATGCCCAAAGTCGATCTGAGTTCAAATTTTGTTCCAGAACCGTTGAGGCCAAAAGGCGACCGTTTCGTCCGCCGGGTTTCGGTTGGATCCGTGCTCTTGCAATCTGTTCGTGAATGGACGATTCAATGGCAAACGATGGTATAGCTGCTGGTTTTTGCTGTTTCGGGCGTTTCATCACGGATTGGGAGTAAAGCGGTGTCATGGGGAGCGGCCGGATATTCATAACGTCCCACGGCATTGCGCCGATTTCTCCCGCTTCCCTGTCGAGCAGCATCTGGCGCAACCGGCAGTTGATCGCGCAGCTCACGCGCCGCGAGGTAGAGAGCCGCTATAAAGGGTCGGTGTTGGGGGTGGCATGGTCGTTTTTTACGCCGGTATTCATGCTCGCTGTGTATACGTTTGTATTTTCTGAGATTTTCCAATCGCGCTGGGGCGGGAGCGGGGGGAATGGCAGCCGGACACAATTCGCGCTAATTCTGTTTGTAGGCATGATCACGCTCAACCTGTTCAATGAGGTGTTGAACCGCGCGCCGGGGTTGGTCATTGCAAATGTGAACTATGTAAAGAAAGTGATTTTTCCGTTGGAAATTTTGCCGGTGGTGGCGACGGCGAGCGCGTTGTTCAACGCGCTGATCAGTCTCGCGGTGCTGCTCACAGCGTTTGCCGCGTTTAATTTTTATGTAAACTGGACGGCAATTTTTATTTTTCCGATTCTACTTCCCTTGGTGATTCTTACCTTGGGGCTGGCCTGGTTCCTCGCCGCACTCGGCGTGTTTCTGCGCGATGTCGGCCAGACGATTGTCATTGTAACGATGACGTTGATGTTCCTCTCGCCGATTTTCTACCCGCTGGATGCGGTGCCGGCGCGCTTTAGAATATATGTGCTGGCGAATCCGTTGACATTTATTATCGGCCAGGCGCGCGATGTATTGATCTGGGGCGTGATGCCCGATTGGGTTGGGCTGGGGGAATATACGATTTTCGCCTGCGTGGTTGCCTGTGCCGGCTATGCCTGGTTTCAGCATATGCGAAGGGGGTTCGCAGATGTCCTTTGAGGCGGTGGCGGTGGCGATGGCGGCCAAGTACGAGGATGTAGCTATCCGCGTGCGTGGCGTTGGGAAATGCTATTCTATTTACGCCAAACCGCGTGACAGGCTGAAGCAGTTTTTTCTGCCTGGTCTGCGCCGGTTGATTGGGCTTTCTTCCACCGGTTATCATCGTGAATTCTGGGCGCTGCGCGATATTTCTTTCGAGGTCCGGCGGGGCGAGACGGTCGGGATTGTCGGGCGCAACGGCGCGGGAAAATCCACCTTGTTGCAACTTATCTGCGGCACGCTCACGCCAAGCTGCGGCACACTGGAGACCAATGGCCGCATTGCGGCATTGCTGGAGTTGGGCTCGGGATTCAATCCGGAATTTACCGGGCGGGAGAATGTGTATCTGAATGGTGCGGTGCTGGGGCTGAGTGCCAGCGAGATCGACGAACGCTTCGAGGAAATACTCGCGTTTGCGGATATCGGGCTGTTCATCGACCAGAGCGTGAAGACTTATTCGAGCGGCATGATGGTGCGCCTGGCCTTTGCGGTTATTGCGCATGTGGATGCCGATATTCTTGTGGTGGATGAGGCGCTCTCCGTCGGCGATGTATTTTTTCAGCAGAAATGTCAGCGGTTTTTGAAGAATTTTCAGGCGCAAGGCGGGACAATTTTGTTTGTGAGCCATGATACTGGGGCGGTGACCGCACTTTGCGATTCCGCGATTCTGCTCTCGCGCGCGCAAGGCTATACCTGCCAGCAGGGTGAAACTGAGGAGATATGCCGGATTTATCTCAACGAATTATACAATGAGCGGGCCGCACCCAAGACGCTGACTACGTCGGAACCCATGCTGGGTGAAGTGCTGGTGGCCGAGGAAGGTCGGCGCGTTTATGAAGGGGGTGAGCAGACGGAAAACCTCTATCGGGTCTCGCCCTTCCAATCCGCAACCGAAACTTTTGGCGTGGGGGGCGCGAAAATCCAGGACGTGTGGTTTCAGGATGAACGCGCGCAGCGGGTGGACGACGTGCTAGGTGGCGCTGTGGTTTGCTTGTGCATGCAGGTGCAATCCCTGACGCAGATCGACGCGCCGGCTTTTGGGTTCATGATCAAGGACCGGCTGGGGCAGTATGTTTTCACCGAGGGCACGAATGCGCCATTCAAGCAGCATAATCTGGTGCTGATGCCGGGGGAGACCGTGACGGTGGCATTCTCCTTTGTCATGCCGATTTTGATCCAGGGCGAATATTCCCTGAACGTGGCGGTTGCTCAAGGTGATGAGCATGACCATTTCCAGCATCATTGGATTTACGACGCGATCATTATCCGGTCTCTTAAAAGCCGGCTGGTGCATGGTATTTCCGGCGTGCAGAATCTGACCATTAGCCTGATGATCGAAAAATCCACGTTGG